>NZ_JAUBTU010000023.1:53575-87666 GCF_036705085.1 Microcoleus sp. B6-A1 | reverse complement strand
TTGCTCGGCATTCAGGTTTAGTTTTAGCTTGGCGGTGATTATTTGAGGCATTACTTTCACGAACTCTGACAAAATTCAATCTCGTGAACATACAAAAAGCAAGTGGTGTAGCAAAATAATTTGTTCGCTCATCGACCGCCCCTCGCCTTCCAACACCTAAAGTCGTTGGTTTAGTTCGGGGCGGTTCTCTTCACTCACGCAAATTCCTCCCGACGCTCACCTGGGTACAGGTAGAGCGCGGGACTCCTTTTGATTTAGTTGACGTTTCTGTCCGCCGGGAGCAAATAAATTTTTCATAAAAACACTCGGTAAGTGGGAAACTCAGTGGCTTTAGCCCGCTCGTGGAAAACGACTCGGCGATTTCAATCGCCTTGAATCTTCACAATTAAAATGAGTAGCTATACCCATCTTTATGGTGAATAGTTTTGCAGTATTTATGGCTGATTCCTTGCACCAATTCTGATGCCAAGATATTGAATGAACCCGTCGATCTAACTGCAACCCGACCAACATACTCACCTATTTTTTTACCACTGGTAACGATTGCTTTTACAATATCGCCAGTTTGAAAACCTTTGACAAACTTGTTCCTCGGAACGTACCGAGATGGGAAGCCAAATTTGTCGGTACGACACATTTGACGAGTCCCATGTCCAGTTGCTTTAATTAGCAATGGTTTACTCGTGACCACAGACAATGATTCAACTTGACCGACACAAGCAGCATCAAGCCAATGAGTCTTTGGTAGTTGCAGTCGAGTACGATTAAACTTCGTCAGTCCGCCTGAACCAGTCAAGACGGGCAATCCAGTTTCTTTCAGTTGAGAGAACAGCGCCCATCGAGTCGAATTCACAGCAGTAGCATCCTTGAGTGGACGTTTTGCCTGTGCAAGAATTTGCTTCAAGATGTCAGGTTTCTTTGCTAAAAACTGCTTAACATCTTGAGTACCTTTCTGCTGGTTACACTTCTCGCAAGCAAGGCAGAGATTAGAAATTCGATTGCTTCCACCTTTGGCTTTTGGATAAATGTGTTCAACTTGCAAAGGTACATTTTCAGTGTCGCAGTAAGAACACTTTCTGTTCCATTTGGCCAGTAGATATTCACGAATTTCGTAACCTTGTAGTTCGCCTTGTTGGTACTCGATGCCGGAAATCTCAGGATTTTCTAGTTGTTGTAGGTCAAATCTCACAAGCTCTTGAACGATCAAACTGATTGATGCAAGTCTGCGTAATTTGTTAACCCAAGTCAGTGTGGTTTCTACTCGGTGCTGCAAGGATGGCGCTAACCATCCTTTTTGGCGGGTACGGTTTAAAAACCTTGCTGGGCGGTAACGAGTATGACGGCTTCGTCTTCCTCGACGCAGTGCGCGACGGGAATCAAGACTTGCTTTAATGGATTGACCTCGATGGGTTAGTTCAGCGCCAAAAATTACTTTCTCACCTTCTAGTAAAGCGATGCCAGTAGTTTTAGAGCCTGGATCTAACTTGAGACTAATTGATTTGACAGTTGCTGTTACCACCTTTTTGAGAAGAATTGTGAATGGGAATCTTCTGAAAACAGCCGCTTTATTGGCAGTTAGCAACTTGCGAGCTATTGACGGCTTACAAGGCGTTAGTGGTCTTTTGTTCGTGTCGAGTACGAAAATATAATTAGACATTGTTGTGTCTCTTCACTTGCGTGTAATGTTAGCTTCGCCAATGTTATAAAAGCTTTTTGAACCTGCAACACTGTCGAGCGTGACTTTAAGACTGTTTAATTGCTTCGGACAGAGCAGGGAACTAGCTTCGCATTCGCCTGGTGTCGTGACTCAAATAACGTAGATTTCAAGAATCTTAGGCTGGTCAGCATAGCTTGTTCGATTTCTCTTGCAAGCTCAGTGGCTTTAGCCCTGAGTTACTGACAAAAAACCCGTACTTTGCATAAAAATCTCCCTTTCACCCGGATATATAAGTAGCAGCTTCAAGGCAAGGCTGCTATCTAAAACAAACCAGCACTAGCTGGAAATGCCTTCAGATTCTTATGTTTAAGCCCCAGGAAGGGGCGGGGTGCATATTTAACTTAATTCTTTCAGAGTTCGCGAAATCCTGTCCGGAAAACCCCCGAACCTTTAAGAATGTACTATCCAACCGGATTCACCAAAACCAGGATAAAAAAATGGCAGACGAACCGAAAGCAGAAGCACCAAAGCCCGCTCCCATGATTTTTAAGGGTGTGTGCAAGGAGGGAGTTCTCAAAGGCAAAGAAATTGAAGGCAAACTAGACATCAAAGTCAACGTCGAATCTGTCACAACCCCAGAAGCAACGCCCAAAAAATCCCAGTGGGAGCCAGTTATCTTTTGGGTATTGTTTGCATTTATGGCAAACTTGATTGTCGGCGACCCCGCCGGAATGAGAAAAAACAGCTCCCCACAAAGGTCTCATTCTCATCAGATTTTAAACCAATCTGGGGAGCAGTCGCTGTTGCCTAAGAAAAACACCAGCAACTTGCCACTTTAGGCCCTGGGAGCCTGCCAGCCTCGCAAATAGTAATAGAAAGACCCGAAATATTCATCGAATACTCGCGTCGTAGTTACCAAAGCTTCTGCACTAGGCAAAAAATCTCCCGCGTCTAAGCGGAGTCTACTAGATCTCCCTCCTGATGTGGGTTGAAAAGTGTAGAAGTCGGTAGCCCTAGGAATCACCTGGATTCCCATATTCGCAAAAGCGAGGCTGGCACGGCGCATCTGAATCGCAGATGTTACCAGGATTACTTTCCGCGGGGCGCCACGGCTGTCGAGTATCTTTCTCACTTCTTCGGCGCTGGTGCGTATGTTGCTGCCGTTATCGTCGAGAACGATACTGCTGCGCGGCACGCCCATGTTGTTTGCCAGCAAAGTCTCGATATCCTTCGCTTCCCCAACATAACCCTCCAACTCTGGTCTGGGGCCAGCGGTAACTATGACCATCGGTGCCACTTTTTGGCGGTACAAAACGGCTGCATAGGGCAGGCGATTGCCTGTATCTGTTAGTTGAATCGCCACTCGGTTGGGGATGTGGGGCTGAGTGGTTCCCTTGCCCAGCAGGACGATCGCCGCTGCGGTTTCGTCGCAGCAAGCTGTGCGGACGGCTGCGGCGGCGTCACGTTCTGCTTGCTCGGCGAACCAGTAAGCGACAACTGGCATACTCGAAAGGATCAAAACTAGCAGGGCTGCCAGGATCATTCTCGGCGCCGGGTTGCGGATGCCCCCGTTTGTGATCAGCGCCGATGCAATCACCAGCAGCGTGATGGAAAAGCCCAGCGGCTTAAAGAAGAAGGCTATGAGCCCGAAAATCGCTGCTCCGACCGGAGTGTCTGGTGCAAAAAAAGCTAGGATCAAAAGGCTGATCAGTAGCAAAACGCGCAGCCGGTCTAATAACGGATTGTCTTTGCCTCCTGATTGATCCCACCACGATTTGATCAGTGAGAACAGGAGGAATAGAAATAGAATGCGAGCTAACAGTTCTGGCATCTTGCAATATTCTGTGTCTTCATAAATTAGTACGGAAGTGTGGAAACGAGCGCTAATTTAGCTGCGGGAGGAAATACGGGCATCGGTGGGTTTTTAACTTTCGCGAATAACGCAGTCCGATCGCATTTATCCTGATGCTCGCTTCCGGTCAGCTATCAACTATTGGTTGCAGGGTGAAACCCGCTACTTCCAGTCACAGATTGCTGACAGTTAATTGGTAATTGATAACTGGTAATGGTTGATTGGTAATTGGTAATGGATCGAGCACGCCACAGGTGGAATTGACAATTCAAGCCTGCTTTGTTCTGCCTACTTTTTTCCCCATTACCTGTTACCGATTCACCAATCCCAATTTATCGGCGCTTCAGTTGATTCCGAATTGCCTGCGTTACCGTTTGAATTACTTTAACACGAGCATAATACTTGTTATTGGCCGCAATTAGCGTCCAGGGAGCTAGCGGCGTGCTGGTGCGCTGAATCATTTGATTCACCGCCACTTCATAATAATTCCACTTTTCCCGATTTCGCCAATCTTCAGGAGTGAGTTTGTATTGTTTAAAGGGATTGTTTTGCCGCTCTGTAAACCGCTTTAGTTGCTCGTCAGGACTGATGTGCAGCCAGAATTTAACTAAGACACACCCGAAACTGGTGAGTTGCTCCTCAAATTCGTTGATTTCCTGATAAGCTCGGCGCCATTCGGGTTCGGTGGCAAATCCTTCGACTCGCTCGACCAGCACTCTACCATACCAACTACGATCGCAAATGCTGATTTTACCAGCAGTCGGCAGCCGCTGCCAGAACCGCCAGAGGTAGTGATGCGCTTTTTCTTCGTCTGTCGGGGCCCCAAAGGTATTAACGATGTAACTGCGGGGGTCTAATATGTCCGTCAAGCGTTTGATTGCTCCTCCTTTACCGGCGGCGTCCCAACCTTCAAACATCACTAACACGGGGATTTCCTCTTCGTAGATGCTTTGTTGCAGTTTGCCAAAACGGGTTTGTTCCTCGCGAAGTTGCTGTTTGTATTCGTCGGGCGACAGCGATTGAGTTAAATCTACTTGGGCCAGCAAGTCTGGTTCGGTGGGTTGCAAGCTTTCTTGAGGTGGCAATTTCACGGGTGCAGATTGCATCGGCAGTCTGTCTAAGGCTTCTGTAATTGTCGCTGCCATTTGCGTTAAAACTTTGACTCTCGCCCACCGTTGACAATCGCCTTCTACTAGCGTCCAAGGTGCTGGGCCCGTGCCGGTTTGGGATACCATTTCTTCGGCAAAAGTTGTGTATTCTTCGTATTTTTTGGCTTGTTTCCAATCTTCGGGTCGCACTCGCCAAGCTTGTAATGCGTCATCTTCTAGTTTTTTGAGCCGATGCTTGAGTTCTTTTTTGCTCAGGTGAATCCAAAATTTGGCAATTGCGGCGCCGTCATCAACCATCTGCCGCTCGAAGGCGTTGATTTGCCTGATGGCTGTCGGTACTTCTGCCTCGGAGACTCGATCGAACAATCGGTCTTCTAAAACATGAGTGTACCAACTGTGGTAGAAAAAACCAATTTTGCCGCGGGCGGGGAGTTTCTGCCAAAACCGCCATAGGAAAGGATAGCCCATTTCTGCATCTGACTGCGGCCAAATCGGGTGGACGGCAAACCCCCGCGGGTCCATGTACCCTACCATTTTTTTGACTAAAGCACCTTTGCCGGCGGCTGCCCAACCTTCGAGGACGATAATTGCGGGCAATTTTTTTTCCCTGCAGGCCAGTTGGAGCGATCGCAACTGCTGCATTAAAATTTCTATCTTGGCATCATAGGTTTCTTTATCCAGGGAGATATCTAAATCGAGGTTGTCGAGCATATTTACCTCATATTAATCTGTAAAAAACAGTTTAACGTTAGTTTAACGTTTGGATAAAATTAAATCCTCAATTCAGGGGAAAACGTTATAAAAATTACAGTTACGGCTGGTTAAAAGCCGGATAGCTCTTGCAATCACAGGCCCTCCTCGTTAATACTAGCAAGAATCCCTCGATTTCAAACTTGCCAAAAAAAACAGCTCAGGTTATAGTTGAAATAGGGAACTTTTAAATAAGTTCAACTTCTCCCCTCCCCCGATCGGGCGAGTTAACAGGAGGAGCAAAAAATCCCTTAAAAAGGATTTCTTGTAAAAAGAGCAAAAGTAAAAATCAACTACCCGGTGGGGGTGACAACTTCTTTACTTAGCTGTAGAAACTTTATTCAAACAATAGTAGTTACTTAAGCACCAAGCTTGGTAACGAAAGAGAGCGCGACTCATCGACATCCAGCCATAAACTCCAATACAAAACTAGCCCAAAAGGGCAAACCAATTTTTATGATTGCGCTATAAGATAAAACCTGAAAGCCTGGGTGATATAAACAGGTTTCTGAGTTTTATCGACACCATTCTCAAATACTAAAAGCGGTTTAGGTGCGGTCACGCGAACCCTCCCCACAAGAACATTTATTTCTTGTGGAACAGGCCGGAAAGCCTGTTACTGACATTTGTCCAAAATGTCTGAATTACTGTACTTGTTTGCCAATACCAACTAAGAGGAACAGTCCGAAATTACGGATTGCAAGTTTTTTATGAATATCTTGACAACACGCTCCTACAAGGGCGAAACTGACTGGTGCGCGATCGCCAATTTGATCGATGCTTGCGAAGCAGTCGATCGACTCGGCGAAGAAGTCTCAGCAACTGAACTCAAGCTAATACTTGATGCACCCAAACTCGACCAAGCCCGCGACGTGCAGTTGTGGGAAGATGGTAATTACAAACTAATCGGTTTGTCACTCCTAGATATGCCAGATTCCCCGGCTGAAATAGACGCTTCTTTGTGGTTTTATGTGCATCCAAATGTCCGTGGCGAAGGATTAGAAAAAGACATAATTAAGTGGGGCGAAAAGCGGCTGCGCGAAGTGGCGAAAGAACGCAATTTGCCCGCAAAATTGCGAACCTACAGCCGGGAGGACAAAACCGATGAGATGCGGCTGTTAGAGAAACAGGGCTTTGAAGTCGATCGCTATTTTTGGACAATGGCCCGATCCCTCGCCGAACCCATTCCCACGCCCGAATTTCCCGCAGATTTTGCGCTGACACACGTATCAGGAGAACAAGACATCCAACCTTGGGTAGAGATGTTCAACCAGTCATTTATCGATCACTGGAATCACCACGATTTAACTGCGGAAACCGTGCGCTACTGGATGCAAGACGCCAATTATCAGCCGGAATTAGATTTAATTGCTGTTTCGGGCGATTCCCTGGGGGATAGCTTCGCTTCACGCAAATTTGCTGCTTTCTGCGACTGTCAAATCAAACCCCAAAAAAACGCCCGCAGCGGCACAAAAGACGGTTGGATTGAATTGTTGGGTACGCGGCGCGACTTTCGGAAAATGGGTTTAGGAAAAGCGATGCTATTAGCTGGTTTGCATAAGTTGAAAGCAGCGGGTGCAAACACAGCTAAACTCAGCGTTGATGCTGACAGTTTGACGGGGGCGACAAAGCTTTACAAATCAGTCGGTTTCCGCCCGATAGAAACTTGGATCGAATGGGCTAAGACAGTGTAAATTCGTTAGGGTGGTCAGAAACCGGGTTTTTGCGAGATACTGCGTTACAGTCGGCAGATTCGGTAAAAAACCCGGTTTCTTTGGTTTTTGAAGCGTACTGGGCGGATATACGCAGATGGACGCAGATTAGGATACAGTTTGTTTAGTTACTTCTACATAAATATGTTCTAACCGCACCGGATACCGAGCAATTGAATCAATAGAAATCCCGTCGAACAGCAAAATAATCTCTTTTAATTCTAAACGTTCCGGCAGCCAAAAAGCTAAATCGCTACCGTAGCGGCGGGGGATGAAACTGTATTTTTGAGCGCGGGCGATGACTTCAGCTTCTTCGTCGGTTTTTACCACGATAATTTCTTGAGCCGGAATCAGTTTTTGCAACTCCTCCAAACTGCCCTCAGCTACAATACTGCCATTCTTTAAAATCCCAATTCTTTGACACAGCCGCTCAGCTTCATCCAACAAGTGAGTTGTCAGCAAAATTGTAATTCCTTCCGATTGCAAGCGCTGAATTAACTCCCAAATTTCATAGCGCGCCTCAATATCTAAACCCGTTGTCGGTTCATCTAAAATTACTAATTTAGGCTGGTGTACCAAAGCCACCGCAATATTCAAACGTCGCTGCATTCCTCCGCTCAAAGTTTCCACCGGGCTTGTAGCTCTATCTGTCAAATTTACTGCTTTCAAACAGTGTCTTACTTGATAGCGCCGCTGTTTGCGCTCTAAGCCATAAATTTGAGCAAAAAAATTGAGGTTTTCTTCGCAGCTAAGGCTTTTGTAAAGCAAATTTTCTTGGGGCGCTACACCTATTAATAATTTTGTAGATTCGGAAACAGGTTCGCCATTGATGGAAACTTGGCCGCTGTCGGCATTTAGCAAATTGCATAAAATATTGATAGTTGTAGTTTTGCCCGCCCCGTTTGGCCCCAGCAAACCGTAAATTTCTCCAGCTTGAATGTGCAGTGTTAAATCTTGAAGCACTGAACGTTGGCCATAGGACTTATTTAGCTTTTCTATTTGTAGCACTGCTTGAATTCTCCGTATTATTTTATATATTTACGGTTGTTTAGGAACGATTAAACCGCAGAGAGCGCAGAGGGCGCGGAGGAAGAGAAGAGAGAGATGAATAATTATGACATAATGAGATAGTTTTAAAGTCTTCTTTCTACTCTCAGCATCCTGCGGTAAGAAAGCCATCCACCTACAATCATGGCAATAGAAAATATGAATAAATACCAAAAGTGTTCTGCAATATCAGCCAAATCTTTGCCGTCAGCCCACACGCCCATCAGCGCTTCGTTCATGTGATAAATTGGATTGTACTGGGCGAGTTCCAGCAGACTTTTGGGAAACAGCGAAGTCGGCAAAAATGCGCCTCCTAAAATCAACAAGGGGACGCCGAAAGCTGCTACTAGGGAGTTGACATCTTCAGTGCGCCTCGCAAACTGGGTGCCGAGAATAAAGCCTACACCTACATAAGATACAATACTGAGTAAAATAATCGCACATCCTAGCAGAATAGAGCCTTGAAATTGTGCTCCTAAACAAGAGGCGATCGCATATACTAAAATTACTTGACCGATGCCGATGCAACTGTGAGCCAGGAAAATCCCTAAAAAGTAGGAAGTGCCACTCAGCGGGGAAATAAACAAGCGTTTGAGGGTATGCTGTTCTCGCTCTGCTACTACTGTTGCTACGCTACCACCGAGACAGCTAAAAAATAAAGCTGCTCCTACTAAGCTTGCCGGTGCAGCAGTTTCAAAAGCTTTTGCTGTGCTGAGATTAGCCCGTTCTTTTAAAATTAAACCGTTAATTAGCAAGATAGAAACTGGAAATATACTCCACAAGACTAAGCTGCGCCGGCGCCTCCCCAATTCAATTAAAATCCGCTGTGCTACTGCGAGGGTTTCGTACCAGTATTTCATAAGAAATCTATTAGTATTGTGAGAGTGGGGAATTGGTAATGACGCCACCGCATATCATACCATATAGCAATCCTTGCAGGAGTTGTAAATTTTTTACCCCACCCCAACCCTCCCCTTATCAAGGGGAGGGAGTAAGAAGTTCACAAATGATTTAGGATTGCTATAGAGATGCCAATAAGTTTAGCTCTCAATAAAAAACCCGCAGACGCGGGTTTTGTGATTTTAGAGGGATAGGTTTTAACACCCGTTAAAAAAAAGAAGGGAATTGTCACAAATTCCAAATCCATATCTAATCAGTTATTCCCAATCGAAAATCGAAAATTGTCTAACTTGTCACCCTCTGTCGCTGCTCTCAATTAATACTAAAGTTTTTACCTCTGTAGCATCCTTGAAAGGAAGTTAAACTGGTGCTGTTTCTCTGTTCCAATTTAGTCACGAGGGAAGAAGTATTGGAACTGTCAGGGGTAGCACCCCACTTGTAGATAAAGTCGCCGAGATTGTCTCCGGTTTCTTCGTAGCTGTGCTCTTCAATTGGAATTCCCGAAACTCCTGAAACAGTTTGGTTGTGGTATCCGTTAACAATGATTTTTTCGATAACGGCTCCCGGTTCTGCGGTAATGTTCCATTGCACCGATTCGTAGGCTGAAAGTGCGAGAATTATTGGCTTGTTTCGGCGTTCTACTTTGACTTCGATCGCACTTTGTGATAAATCTCGGTTCTTGTGATCCGCATTGGCTTCGTAAACGCCTATTAAATGAAGTTCTTTGTTTCCGCTTGATGAACCAATATAAGCTGAAAAATCGTCGGAACCGCCAAGCCCACAGTTGGCGCCAGAACTAATTGGGGAAACAAAAGCAGCTTTTTCGGCTAGTTTCTGCTGCACCGCCGGCACTACCCACAATCCGGTTCCGATGCCTAAAGCACCTATCAAAGCGGCCGCGATACCGAACGGAAGGGCATTTGTCAGGTTGCGAACAACTGGTTTGGCTGTTAGTTGAGATAGGGTTTGCTGCCAAGTTTCACCAGTTTGTCGATCGGCATTCCCGCCATCAAGACAGGCTAATAAACCTAAACTTTCCGGCTGTTCGAGCAGACTTTGAACAGTTTTCCCTTCGCCGACGTAGAGATTTCTAGTTGCGGTGTCTAAAAGCAGCCAGTAGCGATCGCCCTTGCCGAGGTTGTACTCTTGTACTGCAGGATCGACTAAATCGTGCTGCAAAAACACCAGCCAAGCCATATTATTGCCAGTGCCGACTGTTTTGCCGTCGCTGGAAATAAGTTGGTCGATGTCGGGTTCCCAGCGCCAAGCTACCCAGCGACTATCTCCTCGATAGCCGAGGGATTTTTCTAGTTGCGGATGAGCGGTTATTTCTAAGCGTTGAACTAAGTTTGACACTAGATTTCCTCCTCAAGTGTGATCGGGTCTAGAGCAATTTTGTTCCAATTTATTAAAACAAATATTTTGCTCATGAAGAGCCTCCGAATAATCGGGTTAATTTTGTCTTGCTAATGTTATCAGCCGGTACTTTCCAAACCACACGGGCTTAACAAAAATATGCCTGTTGAATGGTTTAGCTTGAGAACTTGGAGCTGGCGAGCACCCGCCTGGTAATAATTTTAACCTGTGCTGATAACTAATCCTGTTACGGATTAAAGCTAGCTATGTATCACTGCTTCTACCTGGTTGGCCAGTTCTAAAAGAGTGCTTAGCCCATAGCGTCTACAAGTTCTTAGCTTAACTTTTATTTTGCTACTCTGCTACAAAATATGCCGATCGCACCTGACATCAATATTATGCAGGCAAATAAATGTTCCGGCTTTCTCGCCGCTGAAATATCCCTGAAAAAGAGAACGTTTCCGAGAAACCCGGTTTCTTTAAAAGTTCTGACACTTCCCTTATTACTAGCGGGGGCCATCAATCGCATCTCTAGTCGGTGCAAGGCCTCCGGGGCTAAAGGAACTCGGCGGCACTCTCGGAAGATTGAGATTGCGATTGGGAACTAAATCGCTGTTGCTGTCGCCAGCAGTTCCACCCGTGGGAGACGCACTATTATTGGGATTGGTACTCGGCGCAGTTCCCGGATTGAGATTATTCTGATTGGTATTCGGCGCAGTTCCCGGAGTGGCATTATTGGGAGTAATATAGGGCGAACTTCCCGGATTGAGATTATTGGGATTGGTACTCGGTGAACTTCCCGGATTGGCATTGGGAGTACCTGCGGGCGAAGTTCCCGGAGTGGCGTTGGGAGTACCTGCGGGCGAAGTTCCCGGAGTGGCGTTGGGAGTACCTGCGGGCGAAGTTCCCGGAGTGGCATTGGGAGTACCTGCGGGCGAAGTTCCCGGATTGACATTGTTGGGATTGTTCGGATTTGCCGTGTCAGCAGGAGTAGTTATCGGCGTGCCGACAGCATCTCTGGTGATGGCGTTGGGGTTCGGGGGAGGAGGCGGAGTGCTTGCATTGGGGTTATTTGCAGGAGCATTGCCCGCAACCGGATTAGTGTTTTGGGGAGCAGCATTGCTGCCGCACAAGCTGACTAAATCAAAAGTTGTGCCACCTCGGGTTTCGATGAAGCAAACCGGCACATTTACTTGGGGGTTTGAGGCTCTGGGAAAATCGGCTGTTCCCGGCATGGGACGGCTAAAGGCAGCTTCAGCCATCAGTGGGGTCAAGGCCGCCGATAGAGCGGCGATTGTTCGCAATAATCTCATCAGCGTTTCCTCAAATGTTAAAGTTTATTTTCTCCAGTATTGCCCATACAATGCCAAGTGTCGTCACTCTAAAAGCCGATCGATCTTTTTGACAACTGCTTCTACAGGCCCACCCCTGGCTAAAACATCTCGCGAACGCAGAAAGTACAGGTAGAAAAAGGCTAAGTGCAAAAGTAGAGCATCCGTTGCCCTTCTTCCTTGATATTTTTAGTACCGAATTCGCGGGTCAACGTAAGCATTCAAAATATCAATTACAATGCTGGCAATTACAACTATTGCCGCAAAAAACACCACAATACCTTGAACAGTTGGATAATCCCGCAAGCTAATCGCTTCGTAAAGGCGATTTGCCAACCCCGGCCAAGAAAAAGTCACCTCTGTTAAAATAGCACCGCCCAACAGTGCAGCAAAAGTCAATCCTAAGACAGTAATCACCGGAATTAGTGCATTTTTCAGAGCGTGAGCCCATAAAATCTGCAATTCGGGAATGCCTCTAGCTCTAGCTGCTTCGACATAATCTGCTTGCAAAGTTTGCTTGAGATTCACTCTGACAATCCGCTCGAAAATGCCGCTCAAAAGAATCCCCAACGTCAAACTCGGAAGAGCCAAATAATGCAAAGATGTGAGAAACTGACCAGGGTTAGCGCTCAGGAGACTGTCAATAGTGTATAGTCCTGTGTAGCCTTCGGGGGCGGGGAATGTGACGGGAAAGCGAGTTCCCAAGGGAAACCATCCCAACTGCACTGCGAAAATTAATTGCAAAACCATACCGGCCCAAAAAGCCGGCAGCGAGTAAGTGATAATGCCAAACAAACGGCCGACAGCATCGAAAATAGTGTTGGGGCGGGATGCTGCCAGGGAACCGATACTGATGCCGACAATTAAAGCTATGGCCATGCTACAAACTGCTAATTCGACTGTAGCGGGGAAATAATCTCCGATAATTTGCCACACGGTTTGTCCGCGAGTGGTGATGGATGTTCCCAAGTTCAGACTGAATAAGTCTTTCATGTATTTGAAATATTGCTCCCACAGGGGTGCGTCGAGGCCGAGTTGAGTTCGCATTGCTTCTTTGGCTGCTGCGGGAGCTCGTGAGCCGAGAATGGCATCTATGGGGTCGCCTGGAGTGGCCCGCAAGAGCAAAAATACTGCTGTGGTGATTGTCCACAACATTAGGGGTGCTAGAAGCAAGCGGACAAAAATATAAGATTGCAGGGCTTTGGAACGAGACATAATATTTGGGAATTGCCAATTGGAAATTGGAAAGAGACAGTTGAGTGGATGTTACTTACATCTTGCACTATTCTCAAGAACAGGCAAGATGCCTGTTCCACAACAGATAAATTTTATTGTGGGCCGTTGCTCAGAGCAACGGCCTGAAAGGATGATTGAGAATGGTGCAATATCTCAGTTTTAGCGAAAAAGTCGATCGACTTTTTCGCAATTGGCGATTTTCCTATTCGCCCAGCAGTGATTCAAATGCAGCTTGCAAAGACTTGATATCGCCTACTCTGGCTACTAACAAGTTTTCGCTGCCGGCATCCTGCAGCCTGTGTCTCCAATACTGGATGCTATCAGAGTTGTTCATCCAGAAACTAATCACGGTGTCTACAACTCGATCGACATCCCAGCCGCGGTTAGGAGAAACTGTCTCTACGGATGCCACAAACGCATCGAGAGTGCACTTTCGGTTTGCCAAGTATTCTACACCGGACGGCTGCTGTTGTTGCAGCAATTCCTGCTGCTGGTTAAAAAATGTTAAAGTTGGAGATACGCCCAGGATTTCAAATGTATAGTTCATGTCATCCTCCAGAAGTATTATTTTGCCAAAATATTGATCGTCCAAAAAAGCCAAAAACGCTTTACTTTGCTGGCGTTGATGAAATGCAGATGCTTCAATTATCCTCTTTGTAGTCGATCTGGATTTTGGCGGCTTATCTTATTAATAGCAAATTTTTTAACACGAGATTGTCACAGAATTTACATTTGTCCTGGGACTGTAGAAAAAATGAAAATAAAATTTTTATTAACCAGGCGTAAGGAAGAGAATGCCCACCAGGAGAAAGTGAGCTTATTTTAGATTAAAAAGTTTAGATTAAAAAATTGAATAATTGGCAATGACTGATGACAACCAGGGTGGGCAACACGGGCCTAAAGTTGCTTTTTTTACGGGCTGTGGCTTTTTTATCGGGAGTCTGCAGAGCGATCGCCACATTCAGACAAGTAGTGGCATGATTAATATTACAAGTTTTTAGAGTAGCGGTGGAAACCTCAGCCCCGTTTTGAGCAGTCGGTCACTGCACTTCACTATGTGTGTACAACGTTGTAACTTATATCGAGGGTGATTTTCACTGAGATATTGCACCATTCTCGCTTAACAGGCTTTTCGGGCCTGTTCCACCAGAAAATTCACTCTTTGACAGAACAGGCCGTCCAGCCTGTTCATAAAAAGCTTATTGAGAATGGTGCAACATTTCAGTTTAAGCGACAAACGATACACAAACCTGGTAGGTGTCACAATATTGATGTTATTGAAAAGTCTGAGCAGTTGTGTGATGAAAAGCTCGCCCAAGATGTCACTAAGCCTAGTCTTGTTGATACCGCTGGTGGTACAAATCTCCGTAGCAGTCGGCGTGACTGGATGGCTTTCGTTTCGCAACAGCCAGAAAGCTGTCAATGACCTTGCTACGAGGTTAAGCTTGGAAGTTGCAGCGAGGACGAAAGAAAATTTCCGCAGTTTTGGGGATGTGTCTCACCTGTTTCTACAAATGAATACTGCTGCGATCGCCTCTGGCAACTTAGACCCGGAAGACTTCCCCAACTTAGAGCGCTATTTGTGGAATCAGACCAAGCTGAGCGATCGAACTACAACCATCTACTACGGCGACGAACAGGGCAGATTCCTCTTACTCAAGCGAGAAGCAGAAGACTTAGTATACATCAGAGACGAATCAACGGCTCCCAACCGCGAAATTTATCGCCTCGACAGCCAAGGAAATCGCACTGAGCTCATCCAAACCGCCGGCTATGACCCCCGTACAAGACCGTGGTACCAAGCTGCCAAACAGGCAGGAAAACCCACTTGGTCTCCGATCTACGTCTTCACGGCCTCGCCAGTGCTCGGCATTACGCCGGTGATGCCTATTTACAATGAAACAGGAAACCTGCAGGGGGTACTGGCAATTGACCTGACTCTTTCTCAAATCAGTGATTTTCTCAAAAGCATCAAAATTAGCCCGTCGGGACAAGTTTTTGCGATCGAACGCAGCGGGGAAATAGTCGCCAGTTCCACAGACGAATTGCCCTTTGTCACCGGCCAAGACGGACAAAAACGGCTGTTGGCGACACAGAGCAAAAATTTGCTAATTCGATCGGCTTCGACATACTTGCAACAACGATTTGGTAGTTTTGAACAAATTGACAGCAAAGGACAGTTTACCTTCGAGATAGACGGCAAACGTCAATTCATTACTGTTGCTCCCCTGCAAGACGGCCGCGGCCTCGATTGGCTGATTGTAGTCGCAATCCCGGAAGCCGACTTTATGGAGCAAATTAACGCCAACACTCGCACAACTATCTTATTGTGCTTTTTTGCCTTCGTACTGGCGATCGCACTCGGAATATTTACCTCTCGCTGGGTTGTCAAACCGATTACCCGATTGTTGCAAGCTTCCAAAGCTTTAACAAAAATGTCTGAGTCATCCGACTTCACCTCCCCAGAATTAGACGGCGAAGTCGAAGTTCAAGGAGTCAAAGAACTCGGTCTCCTAGCTCAGTCTTTCAACCAAATGGCGAGACAATTGCGATCGTCTTTTGTTGCCCTAGAAAAAACCAACTCTAGTTTAGAACAGCGAGTAGCAGAGCGGACTGGCGAACTCGAAGCAGCCGAAGCAGAATTGCGGGCTTTGTTTGCAGCTATGAACGAATTAATTATAGTTGTGGACTCCACCGGCCGCTATTTAAAAATCGCGCCCACAAATCTTTCTCTGCTCTACAAACCAATCGAAGAATTAGTTGGCAAAACAGTCACAGAGGTATTTCCGCAAGCTACATCAGACAATTTTCTCAACCACATCCGAGCAGCTTTAGATACTCAGCAAACTGTCAGCATTGAGTACGATTTAACCATTAACGACCGCGAAGTTTGTTTTGCAGCCAGCATTTCACCGCTTTCAGCAGAATCCGTCATTGTGGTAGCCCGCGATATTACCGAACAGAAGCGAGCCGAATCCGTGCGACGCCACAGGCAAAAACAATTGCTCACACAAAATACGGTTTTGGTAGAATTGGCAAGAAATAAAGCGCTATATCGAGGCGATTTGCAAGTAGCTTTGAGGCAAATCACCGAAGCGGCGGCTCATACCCTACAGACAGAAAAAGCTGGCGCGTGGCTATATGATGAGAGTCGATCGAAACTGCAATGTCTCGACCAATTTCACCGCAGCAACCCGCACCATTCCCAAGGTGCCGAACTCGCAGCAGCAGACTATCCAGCTTATTTTAAAGCTTTGGAAGAACACCGGACGATCGCAGCCGATGACGCTCTCTCAGATGTTAGAACCAGAGAATTTGTGGAATCTTACTTTTCACAAGTGGGTACTACATCAACCTTAGATGCGCCGGTGCGGCTGGGAGGACAAACAGTCGGAGTTATCTGTATCGAACAAGTGGGAACTCCTCGTAACTGGACATTAGAAGAACAAAATTTTGCTGCTTCCCTGGCAGATTTGGTATCATTGGCGATCGAAGCCAGCGAGCGCGATCGTACACAAAGCGCTTTGCGTCAAGCAGAACAAAAATATCGTAGCATCTTTGAAAATGCAGTCGAAGGCATTTTTCAAAGAACCCCCGAAGGCCACTTCTTGAGCGTAAATCCAGCTTTAGCCCGCATCTATGGCTACGCCACTCCCGAAGAATTGACATCAAATCTCACCAACATCAAACAGCAAGCTTACGTCAATCCTCAGCAGGGCGACAAGTTTATGCGGGTGATGCAAGAATTCGGACAAATTTCCGGGTTTGAGTCAGAAGTTTACCGCGTTGACGGCAGCGTAATTTGGATTTCCGAAAGCGCCCGTGCAGTGTGTGACGCCAACGGCGAGGTACTCTACTATGAAGGCAGCGTCGAGGATATTACCGATCGAAAAGTCTTTGAATCCGCCTTGCAACTCGCCCTAGAAGCAGCCGAAGCCGCTTCCACCGCAAAAAGCGCATTTTTGGCAAACATGAGCCACGAACTGCGAACACCTCTGAATGCCATCATCGGCTACAGCGAAATGCTCCAAGAAGAAACCGCAGAATTGGGTTACGATGAAATCACCCCAGATTTAGACAAAATTCGCACTTCCGGCAGACACTTGCTATCGCTAATTAACGACATTCTCGACATTTCTAAAATCGAAGCCGGTCGCATGGATCTTTACTTAGAAACCTTCGACATCGCCGCCTTGATTGAAGAAGTAGCATCCACCGCCGCGCCGCTAATTGAAAAAAACGGCAACACTCTCAACTTGCACCAAATTACGAATATCGGCACTATGCACAGTGACATTACCAAAGTGCAGCAGATTTTATTAAATTTGCTGAGCAATGCCGCCAAATTCACTCAAAACGGTACAATTACCCTCACAGCCAGCCGAGAAAAAATTGCGGGTGACAGCAGCGAAGGAAAACAAGAAAACACTTCTGAACCTGCGACAAGTTCTCAATCTTCAATTGCTAGTAAAGAATTTTTAGTTATTAATTGTATAGATACAGGAATTGGGATGACTCCCGACCAGTTGCAGCATATTTTCCAACCCTTTACCCAAGCAGACGCTTCCACCACGCGCAAGTACGGCGGCACCGGTTTGGGACTAGCCATTAGCCAGCGTTTTTGCCTCATGATGGGTGGTCATATTTCAGTAAAAAGTCAGGAGGGTGTTGGTTCTACTTTTACGATCTGGTTGCCAGTTAATCTGCAAAATTAGGGTGGATAGCACACGCAGCATTCACTTTCCGAAAAAAAGAATGCTGGCGCACCTTACAAAAGAAGTTCCCCTAAAAAAGGGGAATACAAACCAAGTAGGGAAACTAAAAGTAAACATAACCTTGTGTTTAGGTTTTATTTTTTACTTTTATCTTACTCATTACGGCTGTGTACTTGGGTTAGATTCTCCATTCACCACTCCCGTAGTATCTATCTGATCGGCGAAATCTTGTTTTCCAGTTTCAATAAACCATTTATACTGCTCAAGCGTTTCGGGACGAGCACTCTCCAAACACATTTTTCTCCAGCGGGATGCCTCTTTTGTATCTTTTTTTTCTTCCAGAACATCTTCTAGCAAGCAATAAGCCATCCCTCCACCGAGCTGTTTTCCTTCAATTGCTTGGTCAATAGCAACTGCTTGTCGGATTTCTTTTTCAGCCGCTTGATACTGTTTTTGTTTGAGCAGTATCCAGCCCAAGTTTAGATGCAGTTCATAGTTGAGTTGAGCATCTTCTTTCCTAACCCGTTGTAATCCCATCCGCAGTAAAGTTTCAGCGGTAACCCTATCGTTTTTACTAATATAAACGCGACCTAAATTATTAAAGGCGCGAGCCTCCCCTAGGTTTAACACTTTTTCATATTCCTTCCTCGCTAAATCTATAGATCCTAAAGATTCGTAGATTTGTCCCAAGGCAATTGGAATCTCCCAATTATTGGGGTTTATTTTGGCCGCTTGCTCGTATTTCCCTTTGGCTTTTTCCAGTAAACCTCTTTCGTAGAGTTTTTTTCCTTCTCGATAGTTCCAGTCCCCAATCCGAGGCAAAGAGTTATAGACTCCCACAGAAGCCAACAATAACATTGCGGTAATACCCAAGGTTGCTTGACTGTGAAACTGCGGAGCAATATTGAGTTTTTTGAGGATATTTTTAATCTGTTCTTGTCCTGTGTCCTGCAAGGTGTGGATTACCGTCAGAAGCAACCCTCCTTGTCCCAGCAGACCAAAGCTCTCAGCGAAGCTGATTCCTCCCGTGGCAAAGAGTTGAGCGAAGGTTGTCATATAAGCCGCTACCCCCGCCAATCCAGCGATAGTCAGCCCGTTGAACAACCAATCTAAGCGATTAGAGGGGGAAACTTCCTCGTCGGAAGTCGGTTCGAGAAACCACCACCAAGCTTCTGGGGAGGGGTGAAATGTCGATCGCCATTCTGCTAATTTTGCTCCTCGGGCGATCGCATTGGCTTGTTGTTTCAGGAAGTTGTCTAATTCGAGTAGTTTAGCCAAACTTTCCACAGAAAGCTGGGTTTTCTCGCTGAGTGCTTCTTTGATGGCATCGCGAGTAACTAAAATATGGAGAATGGCTATTTCTGAGGGTTCAGACTTGGCCAATTTTAGGTGAGCGAGAGCATCAGTATATTGAGCTAAGGCAAATTCTAATTTCACGATCAGACTTGAATAATTAGTAGATTCCTGAAAAAAGTTTACCGCAAATTGCAGGTATATACTTTAAGAAAATTGTACCCCACAGTTGCAGCAAATTTTCCAACCCTTTACCCAAGCAGACGCTTCTACCACGCGCAAGTACGGCGGCACCGGTTTGGGACTAGCAATCAGCCAGCGTTTTTGCCGAATGATGGGCAGCAATATTGCAGTAAAAAGTCAGGAGGGTGTTGGTTCTACTTTTACCATTTGCTTACCTGTTAATCCTTAACTAATCTTGGTATTTTTGAGCTATCCTTGTATTACCAAATCTCGTAGGGGCGGGTTCACCAACAATCTGTGGTTCACATCCAAAATATTCATAAACCCGCCCCTACCAAACCAATTAAGCCTGATTGCAGAACAATTTTTTGAGTATCTGCGATGGGTGGGGGCGGGTTTTTTAGTTCTGGGAATTGATGATATAAATTTGGGTGAACCCGCCCCTACAAATATTTGAATTCCCGATTACCGATTCCCACTTACCAATTACCTTTGAATACTTCTCGGATCGAGAGCATCCCGCAACCCATCCCCCAATAAATTAAACGCCAAAACAGTCAAAATAATCAGTATCGCCGGAGGCCAAACCAACCAAGGCTGCAACACTAAAATGGAAGCATTAGTAGACAGGGATAGTAAATTTCCCCAAGAAGGATCGGGCTGTTGAATTCCCAAGCCAATTAAGCTCAAAACCGACTCCGCCACAATAAAACCCGGAACCGCCAAAGTAGCAGAAATAATTACATAAGTTGCAGTTTGTGGCAAAACGTGGCGGACAATAATATAAATTGGATTAGCGCCCATTGCCCGCGCCGCTTGCACGAATTCTCGTTGTTTAATTGACAGTACCTGACCGCGAATTACCCGCGCCAAACCCGCCCAACTGATAAATGAAGTAATCAGCACAATCAATATAAATCGCTGAGCACTTGTCAATCCCGGCGGCAACACTGCTGCTAGCGCTACTAATAAATAAAGACCAGGAATCGTCATCAATACTTCGGCGAAACGCATTAAAATACTATCAATCCAACTGCCGAAATAACCCGATATGCCTCCGATTAACAATCCCAATGGGAAAGAAATTGCTATGCCAACTAAACCGATGCAGAGGCTAATTCTGCTGCCGTGTACTAAGCGACTGAATTGATCGCGAGCTTGTTCGTCCGTGCCTAAAATGTTAATTTGGCCTTCTCCTGTCGTGCCAAAAAGATGCCTGTCAAAAGGCAAAATTCCTAAAAATTTATAGGGAGAACCTTTGACAAACAAACCTAGAACAGAGGGTTTTTGCCAGTCTACAATTACCTCACGAGCGCCGGTATTCGCATCCACTGGGCCCTGAGTAGTCGGATAAACGTGGGGCCCGATAAATCGCCCGTCTTGGGTGGTTAAATAAATCTGAGTCGGCGGCAGCAATGAACCGTTTAATTTAGAGTCGTAGGGGTCGTAAGGTGCCACAAATTCGGCCAAAAGCGCGACTGTATAAAAAATTAACAGCAGCACGGCTCCCAACCGAGCTAGAGGATTGTTTCTAAGATTTTGCCACCATTTCATAATTTTTTAGGTTTGAGATTTTCAGTGTGTTAGTAATAAAGACTAAAGTTCTTAAAGTTCTTTGTAGAGACTTTAGTCTTTTCTTAAGGGACTCAGCAGCAAAAAGTTAATTCCTGGCTTATAAAAGTTTTCATAACTGAATTACTTACTACAAAAATTAGACTACTTTTGTTCATCGGCGACCAAGATTATTCTAGTTTCATCTTCTGGTATTTTCCCCAATTCCTCGCCGCTAAAAGGATTGTAGAAAAACGAGCCTGTTTGGGGCGGCAATTTGGGATTGAGTACAATTTCTACTATACTTTTTACAACCCCAGTGAGCGGAATTGCCAGGATAACTCCCAACAATCCTCCCACTCTGCCTCCTAACAGTAAAGCTGTGAAAATAACTACCGGGCTCAATCCGGTGAGATTGCCCATGATTCGGGGAGCTACTAAATTATCCTTGATTTGCTGGAGACCGATCGCGACTACCAACACTTGCAGCGCCAGCCACCAATCAATAAACGCTACAATTATACTAACAGTGCCAATTCCCAAAGTTGCTCCAATAAACGGAATTATTTCCGTCAATCCTATAAATACCGCAAACAACAGAAAAAACGGAACTTGCAGCCACCAAAAAGCCAGAGTCAAGGAGATGGCCATCAATAGTCCCAGCAATAACTGTCCCGATACAAATCGCTGGAGGTTTCGCTGCAAAGTCTCTGTTAAAACATAGCGAATGTCTGGGGAAAAAATACTGGTCAAACCCTGCCATACTCTTTGCCCGTCTAGGAGCATATAAAAGGAAATCACCACAATAAAAATCAAGTCCAAAAACCAGTTAACAGTACCGACAACTAAGCCTAAACTCGTACCGGCAATCGCCTGCACTTGTTCCTGCACTTTCGCGGATAACTGCTGCTCCAATATTTGCACGTTAAACGGTAAATTGCGATCGGCACTCCAGGCTTGAAATTCACCTAGCTGCAGCCGCCCCGACTCCAGCAATTCCGGCAACCTCACCCCCAACTGGCTCGCTTGGTTGAACACCGGCGGCACAATAGTTAAACCGATTACTACTACTATCACACCCGCAGTTAAATAAACCAGCCCCGCAGCTACTCCCCGTGGCAAAAATACTTGCAGTCTTTTTACTGCATAATTTAATAAAAATGCAATGAGTCCCGCTGTTACTAAAATACTGACCAGTTCCCCAACATAACTGACAGCAGTTAGGGTAAACCATCCCGTTACTAGCACTAGCAGCCAAGTAATTAGAAACTGTTGGAGGGGAGAAAAGAGAGTATTCATTTTGATTTTTTTTAAATAAAGTGGCACAAATTTTTCAGCAGATGTGCCGTATTATACAGTAAACACATGAGAGTATAGATTAGGGATAATCAGTTCAAGATTAGACTGACTTTTCTGAGCATTGATAGATAGGCGATGGCCAAGTCACTTGGGGAGAGACAATGCCAGCCCGATCGCCCCCACGATCGGAAATCACGCTAATATTCAGTATGCCCCAGAGGCAGATCAAATTAAATGTCGATCGCACAAACTCGGATCAATTCGCCATTGTAAGGTGAAACGGCGCCACACTCACCCAAAAGGGGGACGCGGGATTGCTGAGGCTATCCGCTAAAATGAATCAAATATAAAAACCGCAATCTTTCTTTACAATAAAAAAACCAAAGGCTAATAGCGGCAAGAGGAACTACCGTGACCAATCAAGTTTTTTCAGAAGCGGAAGAAAAGCAACCCCTTCCCCCCGTGGAGAGCGGGCACGACAGGAACTCAGCAGTGGATGTAGCTGAAAGTGAAGTCTCAGAGAACTCTCGCTGGCAATTCTCCGGTGACGATGATGAACGAGAAGTTGCGCTGGAAGTTCCAGAAATCGAGGAGGAACAAGTTTGGGAACCAGAAGCAACTGAAGTTGGGCCTCGCAAAGAAATCAGGTGGCCTGCCTTGTTGGCGGGCGCAGGGGTTGGCGTGGCTGCAACGTTGCTAGCAGTAAACTTGACTGGGGGCAATCAGAGTTCGCCGCCTGCCGCTCCAATTCCCTCGGCAACTCAGCAGGCGACGGCTCCGACGGTGACAGTCGCGCCTGTGGAATCTGCCCAGGTGGGTGAAACTCTGGAAGCGACGGGCACCGTGGCTGCCTATGACTTGCTACCGGTGCTGCCACAGGCCAACGGTTTGCAAATTAAGCAGGTGTTAGTGAATGAAGGGGATGCGGTAGAAAAAGGTCAGACGATGGCGGTTTTGGACGATTCGGTGCTACGATCGCAAATTGCCGAAGCCCTTGCAGGAGTACAATCGGCCAATTCTACGGTAGAACAAGCCGAAGCTCAGGTACAGCAAGCCGAGTCAGCCCAACAAGAAGCCCAAGCCGGCGTGGCTCAAGCCCAAGCTGGCGTTGAAAAAGCCATCGCTGACGCAGCGCAAGCCAAAACAGGCGTCGGGCAGGCAAGAGCCGGTGTGGAACAAGCTAAAGCCGGTGTCACTCAAGCTAAAGCCGGCATTGCCTCCGCTCAGGCTAAATTAGATCAAGCTCAAAGAGAAGTAAATCGCACCCAAGATTTGGCGACTCAGGGAGTAATAAGTCAGCAAGATTTGGAAAGGCGAAAAACGGAACGGCAGACTGCTGTTCAAGACTTGAACAAAGCTAAAGCTGACTTGAATACAGCTTTGCAAGAACAGAATAAAGCAGCGGAAGAAGTGCAATCTTCTATTGCTAAAGTAGCTACTGCGGAAGCCAATATCAGTACGGCTAGAGCGGCTCTCGCCAGCGCTCGTGCTAAAGTGAATACGGCCGGAGCGAGTGTCAGCAGTGCCAGAGCAAATGTGGGAAATAACGCAGCAAGTGTCCGCAGCAATGATGCACAAGTCAAACAGTTACAAACTCAACTAGAACAAACTATTGTTCGAGCGCCCGATAGTGGCACTGTGGCTGAAAGAATTGGTCGAGTTGGCGATGTTTCTTCGGGAAGTCAAAAACTATTTTCAATTATTCGGGGAAACAAGCTGGAACTGCAATTGAAAGTGCCGGAAACTCAGCTTTCGCAAGTGCGGCCGGGAACAGCAGTGCAAATTACTTCGGATTCTGACAAGCGGATTAAGTTGTCAGGAACTGTGCGAGAGATTTCGCCGGTAGTTGACCCGCAAAATCGGCAAGCTACCGTGAAGATTGATTTGCCGGCAAGCGAGTTTTTGCGATCGGGAATGTTTTTGCGCGCATCCATTTCGACGGCAACGGCTCAAGGTTTGAAAGTCCCCGCTAAAGCTATTTTGCCACAACCTGACGGCAGTTCTATTGTTTACAAACTTGTCGGCGAGGACAAGGTGCAGGCTCAACGGGTGGAAGTTGGGGAAATTTCCGGGGGTGCTGTGGGGGATTTGACTGCTGCTAAGGTGGTGGTTAAAAAGGGTTTGAAGGCGGGCGATAGGGTGGTTGTTACTGGGGCTGGTTTTCTTAAGGATGGCGCTGAGGTTAAGGTTGCTAAATAGTTATTGGTTAGGGTTAAGCTGTTCGGCATTTAAAGGAGGATAGTAGGGTGCGTCAGTCAGTAAGCGTTTCCCATGTATAGTCAGTGTTCTAACTGACGCACCTTACGTGGATCGTTAATGGTTTAAATGCTCCACAGCTTATTTAGAGTTAGGGTTATTTTGAGATTATTGCCTTTTTTTACCGCAGATGAAGGCAGATAAACGCCGATGAACGCAGATAACCACTGCCAATATTTTGATTATGCACGTCTACGGGTAAGCTGTTACGCATTTAAATTTGAAATTAGGGACAGGCTAGAAGCCCGTCCCACAATAGTCTTATTGATTTTTGACACACAGTTTAAATGTAGAACAGCTTAAATATTAGCGTCTAACTTTCTGGGACATCTGTTCGTACCGGCAACCTCACGGTAAAGGTTGCCCCTTTTCCCTCACCCGCACTTGTTGCACAAACTGTACCGCCGTGGAGTTCTACTAAATGACGGACGATCGACAATCCTAGCCCCAATCCACCGTCTCTGCGAGTGTAGCTACTATCCGCCTGACGGAAGCGATCGAACACATAGGGGAGAAAATCAGGCTGAATGCCTTTACCAGTATCGCTAACTTGGATTTGAGCCATGCCATCCATGTAGTCTAATGCGATGTCAATTCTTCCTCCGGCTGGGGTGAATTTAATTGCGTTTGAAAGTAGATTCCACACCACTTGTTGTAAGCGACTTGGATCGCCCAAAATCTTTGGTTTTAAAGGGCTTAGGCTGGATTCAATTTGAATATTTTTGGCTTCTGCGGCGAAACGAATCACCCCGATCGCATTTTCAACCAGTGGATTCAGCTCAATTTCAGAAGCATTGAGCCGAAACTGGCCTGTGGTAATTCGCGAAACGTCTAAGATGTCATCGATGAGCTGGTTTTGTGCTTTGGCGGCGCGCTCGATCGTTTTTAGCGCCTCCTCGGTTTTAGCCTGGTCAAATTTTCGCAGGCGCAGCAACTGTGCCCAGCCAATCATCGCATTGAGCGGCGTCCGCAGTTCGTGAGAGAGGACGGACAAAAACTCATCTTTGATGCGGTTGGCATCCTCAGCAGCGACACGAGCCGATTGTTCTTGCATCCGAAGGCTGCGTTCTGTCTCGAACTGTTTTTGCTCGGTGATATCCTCGATCGCCAACAGAATCATCTGTGTATCGCCCATCGGAGGCATTTTTCGGGCATTGAGCTGCATTATTTTATGCCCGATATGCTCAAAGTCATGCTCGACCTCAAAATCTTTAAACTCGGTCTTTCCTGCCAGAATTTCTGTTAGGAGCGATCGCAACTTGGGAATATTCCACTGTCTGTTACCGAGATCGAAGATCGAGTAGTTCTCTGTGTGGATCGGCATCACCTGAAACGTCTGGTAGAAAGAACGGTTGGCGGTGATCGCCCGCAGGTTTAGATCCAGCACTAGCAAAGGTTCCCGCACGGTTTCTACGATCGTTTCGGCGTAATTTTTCGCTTCCGTCAAGTGCTGGGCGCTGACTTTGAGATCGTTGATATCGACCAACATCACCACAGCCCCATCAATCTTGTGGTCGATCGTCCGATACGGTCGAATATGCAGATTGTACCAACGACCCTCTCGATCTTGAACCTCCTGAACTTTCAAATTGAGGGTGCGGATCACCTCTAAAATCATTGGCTCTAACTCCGGTACTATCAACTTGTGAGTGATGTCACTCAAAGACCGCCCGACATCGCTAGAAATCAAGTTGAAGATGCGTTCGACTGCGGGAGTAAACCGGCGGATTCGCAGGTCGCCTCCCAGCATCAGAATCGGAATATTGATGGTGCCCAGCAGATTCTGTAAATCGTTACTCACCTGAGTCGATTCAACATTACGCCGCTGCAACTCGTCATTAATCGTGTTCAGTTCTTCATTGGTTGCCTGAATCTCTTCTTTTGCGGTTTCGAGTTCCTCATTTGTACTTTGCAACTCTTCGTTGTTCGACAAAATCTCCTCGTTGGCGGCTCTCAAATCTTGGTTAGCGGCTTGATGTTCTTGGACGATCGATTGCAGGTGGTCTTTTGTGGTTTTGAGTTCTTGTTGCAGCCTCGCAATCTCTAAACTTTGACCCTGTAAAGGATCGGAGTTGAGTGTAACATCGTTTACAGGAGCAGGAATTGCAGGGATCGGCGGCTCGTCTTGAAACAAAACTAAAAAATAGTTTTTTGCTGCAGCGCCTGTTGGGAATGGAATCACATTAATTTTGACCTGGCGGATGATGTCGTTTTCTCTAATTTGCAAGCCAGTACGTTCGATCGGCAACTGCTGCTGCGAGGCTTGTTCAATTGCTGTGCGGAGTTCGACGCGCAATCCTTCTTTTGCCATTCTGAGCAAATTAAAGCTAGCCCTACCGGGAGACGGTTCTAGGTAGGCATTCGTCTGTCCTCGAAATTGCAGAATCTCCCTGGCTGTGTTAATCACGACGCCGACAGGGGCATACTGATTCAAAACAATGCGATCGGCCTGTTTCTCGATGTCGATTTCGTTTAAGCTTTCCGTCACCAGCGGTAGAGGGTTGATGGCTGTCGCAGGATAGTTGCTAGCAGTTAAATCCATGCTTAGCCAATGCGACAGCAGTTTTTTAGTATAAATTTTGTTCTTTTTGTCTAATACCGTAAACAATTCTGAAAAGTCACCAACAGTTTCCGAAGTGCCTAACAGCAAAAAGCCCCCCGGCCGAAGCCCATAGTGGAAAATTGGCAGCAGCTTTTTCTGCAAGGGCGGGCCGAGATAGATCAGCACGTTCCGACAGGTGATCAAATCCATCCGGGAAAACGGCGGATCGCTGATCAGGTTGTGTTTAGCAAAGACGCAGAGTTCTCGCACCGGCTGAGCGATTTGGTATCCGCCCTCGACTTGCACAAAGAACCGATGCAGCCGTTGGGGTGAAATATCCGCGACTTGGGCCGGCGTATAAAAGCCACGGCGCGCATGGGCGATCGCATTTTCGCTGATGTCTGTCGCATAAATCTGAATCGGCAGATTAGTAGCTCGATCTGCTAAAAACTCTAGCAAGCAGATGGCGATCGAGTAAGCTTCTTCACCGGTTGAACAGCCGGCCACCCAAATTCGGATCGGTGTTTGCGGCGATTTATTTTTAACGATTTCGGGAAAAACTTTGCTGCTTAAAGCCTCAAAGCTTTCGGGGTCACGGAAAAAGCTGGTGACATGAATGAAGACATCGTGATAAAGGGCCGTTACTTCTGTCGGGGTGTTTTGGAGATATTCGGCATAATCCTCGATCCGTTCCAGCTTGTACAGCAACATCCGCCGCTGCATCCGCCGGTTCAAGGTGGTTTGTTTGTAGTGAGTAAAATCAACTCCTGTAGCGGCGCGCAGCAAACTGTAAATGGTGGCGATCGCATCTTTACTTTTGATCGCATCTTCACTGGTTGTCGATTCTATCGCAGGTCGATCGGCCATGTAGGGATGACTGCTGATCTCTGCTATTTTCTCGGCAATTTTTTCCGGTGTCAAGATAAAGTCTACCTGACCCGTAGCCACCGCAGTGTTCGGCATACTGCTGACTTGTGCCGAGTCTTCACATTGGGCAAAAGTAATACCGCCTGCAGCCTTAATCGCTTTTAATCCTTGGGCACCATCGCCGTCGCCCCCGGACAAAACGACGCCGATGGCTTGGTTCCCGCGTTCTGTGGCGAGGGAAACCAGAAAAGTATCGACGGACATAAACACCCCGTGTGTTCTGCCGCGAGGCGTTAGCTTCAGCACCCCTTGATCGATGGTCATGCTGACATTCGGGGGGATGACGTAGACCTGATTCGGTTCTATGGGCATCCCCTCTTTTACCTCATTCACCGGCATCTGGGTCGATCGACCCAGAATCTCACTCAACACACTTTCCTGAGTCGGCAACATATGCTGAATTATTACAAACGCCATGCCGGTATCGATCGGCAAATGGCTGAGTAATTGCTTAAAGGCTTCCAATCCACCTGCAGAGGCTCCTATGCCGACGACTGGAAATAACTCCTTTGGATTGTTTTGTTGCTTTCCTTGAGCATCCATATCAGCTTTACGTTGAGATTTTTTGGAATTCTTTTTATAAGTCATTTTTTATACCCCATATCTTGCTATTTGAAGAGATATTATGAGAAATTTTTATTTTTATTATATCTCTAACAGATACTCCTAAAATGAACGATCTGGCATCTACCTGGGGATACATTGACGAGGCGCACTCTACGCCAGCGATTTTCAAATTATTATTATTATTATTATTATTATTATTGAGAGCCATACTGCCTTGATAAAGGGGGACAATCGTGAGGGTTGAAGTCCGTCAGAAATGGTACTAATTGTACAGTTGAGAGTAGAGCAATAGTAATTTTATCACATTCTGCGATCGGACTATGAAGTCTGACCCCAAAAAACACCCTTTCGATCCTACTTTAACTCCCAGCCGGGAAGTCCCTCGGTATATTTAGAGGGGATTAATCTGAGCGCTCGCGAAGTACCCCGACTAAATTACCGCAGGGATGAAAGGCGCGTTGGGTGGAGGAACGGAAGCCGACAATTAGACTTGCCTACTACGAATCAATCTTCGGGAACATCTTGATTTTAGATGCCTTTTCCAAGTGTTGAAATAATAATTTTTGGGGTTGCATTTTGGACGTACATAAACTATACTACTCAAAGGTCGAAAACAGGAAGTTTAGAAATGCAACTAACTTACAAATACCGCCTCAAACCCACGAAAGCTCAATCAACAACGATTGTGACTCACCTAGAACTTTGTCGTCGGCAGTACAACTACCGACTAGGCGAAAGATTCAGGTGGTGGGAAACCACGAGAACACCCATAAACGCTTGCCCCTTAGTCGTTTCGATAGTCCCCGTTGAGGAGATTTATCGAAACATTCCTTTGACGAGGGTCCAAACTAGGGATGGCAGGAAAAAGGATGAATCAGGCAATCCTTTGACTAAAAAAGGTGATGTTTTCTCAAACATTGAAGGCGGATATGTACAGTGGCAGACAATTCAACTTGCTGACTTGAAAAACACTAAAAAACTGTTTCCTGATTACAAAGTGTTGGATTCTCAAGTCTTACAGGATGTCGTTAACAGAGTTGAAACTTCCTTTTCAAACTTTACTACGCCCGACAAAAATGGCAATCGTAGAGGCAAGCCAAGATTCAAGGGGCTTCACTACTACAAATCCTTCACTTATCCTCAATTAGACAATTTAAATATTGTTAAGGACGAGCAAAATAGGATTTGTATTGACCTGGCAAAAATAGGTCAAGTGCCAATGGTGTTCCATCGCCCAATACCAACGGGTTTCAAGGTTAAGACGGGCAGTGTTATCAGAGAAGCGGATGGGTGGTATATTGCCTTAACGCTAGAAGATAAGACGGTTCCCGTAACGGTTGCAGAAATTCAACCGACTGATGAAAATACTGTGGGTATCGACTTGGGAATCACCAATTACGCTTATCTTTCTAATGGCGAAAGAGTTGAGAATCCTAGATTTTTGAGGAACTCGACTCAGAAGTTGGCAAGACTTCAAACAAAGTTAGTTAGCCGAGTTAAGGGTTCCAAGCCTGGGAAAAATATCAAGGACAAAATTTCTAAACTCCATCAGTTTGTAGCTAGAGCTAGATTAGATTTTCACTTCAAAACTGCACACGAGTTATTCAGCAAGTGTGATGTTTTGGTCATTGAAGATTTGAGTATCAAAAACCTAACTAGACGTGCCCAACCTAAAACTGATATTGAAAATGGTAATTTGGTTTATTTGCCGAACGGTCAGTCAGCCAAAAGCGGCTTGAATAAATCCATGCTTGATGCTGCTCACGGGCAATTTGCCAACGTCCTGAAATATGTCGCTTGGAAGCTAGGTAAAAGCGTTTTGTTTGTTGATCCTAAAGGAACTTCCCAACATTGCTGGAACTGCCTCAATAAAGTCCCGAAAGAACTATCGGAACGCTGGCATTCTTGTCCATGCGGAGAGTCTTTGGATCGAGACGAAAACTCAGCCAAACTTATCAAAAGGATTGGTCTGAATTACGAAAGTGGCGGGGGAACTCCGTCACTCAAAAAAGCCTTTGAACAAAAGGAAAAAGAAGCCTGCGGTCTAACGGTACTCCGTTGACCGTCAGGTTAGTTCACTAGGATTACTTTCACAAGAGCCAGAAGGGTAGGGTAGGGCATCGCACTTTATTTCGTTTTCTCAAAAAAGGGCTGAGTTCTAAAGCCCATTGACTATTAGCATTTTTTCAAATACCTCTCCCAAAGCTGCCGAATAAGCGCGACTATCCAGAAACCTTGGTTGCTGCTGCATTTTTTGCTCGATTTCCTCGCGCTTTTGCTTTCGCAATTGGGCATTAATTCCGAGTGCGACACTCAAGTTAATATAAGTTTCTTCGCTGTCAGCAATTAAATCAAACAACTGGATGTCTCGTAGGATTGCCGCCCCTTGTCGGGAACGCAAATTATTCCCGTCTCTCACTACAGTCGGCAATCCAACTTCTAACGGATCAACCGTAGAATTTGCACCCGCGTAGGGATAGGAGTCGAGATAGACATCAGCCAGTTGTAACACTGCTTTCACATCTTCGCGGTTCGCCAGGGTATTTAATAAAATTAAACGAGTGCGATCGATACTGTATTTATCAAATGTAGCAGACATTTTATTGACAAATGGCTGTTTGACGTAATCACCAGACCAGGTATTGCCGAAGGGATATAAAACCAGGACTGAATTAGGCACGGCTGCGATAATTTTTGCCCACGTTTCCCTGAGTTCGGGAATAATCTTGAATGTATTAGCGCCGGAGACAAATACAACTGATTTCTCGGAAATGCCCAAGCTTTTGCGATCGGGATTAATCCTCGCTTCTGCTTTTTGGGTGCTATAATTGAAGCAAAATCCTGTCCCCTCCATCATTACTAACCGTTCGCGATATTGTGCTTGCGCTTCTTGCAAAGGTTCCGTCAAAGTGCCGGAAATGTAGTAATCGATGTTGCGGATGCCTGTAGTGACGGGAGATGCAAAATAGGTGGTCTGTAACCTCGCTAGTCGGTGCAAAGCTAGTAAAATGATGTTTTGAGCGGCATTGGTGACGATCGACCCTACAAACAAAATATCCAGGTCATCGGCGCGAATCATCTCTACTTGACTGCTAAGTTCCTGCGGCAACTTCACCAGTTTGTCTGCCCGACCTTGACAGTATACATCCAAAGGGCGATCGCTCGCGTTGAGGACATATAAAATAATCTCAAATTTCTCTCTGTCTAAATGCTCAAAAGCCGGGATAGTGGTAAAAGTTTCTGAAATGGGGGCGAAACTTGCTTTGAGAATGCCGAGGCGAATTTTGCCTCTATTAGCGGGGCGTTTGTCAAAGCTGAAGTCAATCTGATGTCCCCTAGTTTTTAGGATAAATTCTAGAATATCCGATCGCTTAGTATAGACATTTTTTAAGTTTTTGGTGCTAAAATAGAGGGGGACAAAGTTAACGGTATCTGCAAAGATTAAAGCAACATTTTGCCAAATCTCGGAGTCAGGATTGCTAAAAACGCGACTGTGAACTAAATCTACTAATTGCTGCATATAGCTACAATAGTTCTCGACTTCTCCCACTTCTTTAAAATAACTGGGGAAGTAAAGCATAAACTCCAGCAAATCGTTAAAAAACCACTGTGGAACAGCAGTCCTGCCATACTGTAACGGCAACTGATCGGCCCGGCGATACAGCATCGCTGCTAGCAAATATTGGATAGCTTCTGGGGCTTCAAATCCTTTAGCAACGTATTGAGATAAATCCTCAGCTTCCCGCTGTTCGGCATCAGTCAGCGGCTCGTCTCTCATGCCACTAGCTAATAGCATTTTCTGGGCTTTTCCCGCATAGCCCGAATAGCTGCTTTGCAGTTTATCTGGTGGTGCAGACAGCCAAAATGCTGCTAGTTTATGGCGGGCTTGACGTAAATCTGTTAAGGCAGATTCATGGGATGTGCTATGATAGCGATCGATACAACTGGACAGCCAACTGAGAAATTGAGGCGACTCTGGGTTAAGCTGAACTTTGATAGTTTCCTGATGCAGTCGGAGGGATAAACGCTCTAGGGTTCCGCCATTTCGCGGCAAGGATAAGCTGGAAAATGGACTCGGCAAGTCGGCTACTAAATCTAGCTGATTTAGGATTTCAAAACATCCGCCCGATGTTAGATTGAGAACTTGAATTAGGGGATGGTTGAGGTGCAAGCTGCTCAGCAGTTGAGGGTTATAAACTGACATCAAAGTATTTTTGATATCTGGTTCTTGGTTGTAGGGATATTTCAGAGGCAGATTGAGCTTAAATTTTAATAATTCTAACACTTTGCCGGGAGATGTTAGCAAGGCATTCAAATTCACGAGTAGGCATTGATTGTCATGCCTTTTATAGAATTCTAAGATGTGGCGATTATAAAATTTCCATATCTTTAAACAAGATTCTGGGTTTTGTGAGAAAAATGGGATGTTCAACCGCAAGATTGAATCAGTGACATCCCAAGGATAGCGGTAGACAAATAGATAGCGAGCATTCGGGATGATTTGATTCCAGAAATCTAACATTAAACTGGTGCGCGGATCTTTCCAACCCCAAAGTTCTGAGTGGTTGGATCGAGATTTGACTAATTGCTTCGCCGGCTCTATATTAATGTTAAGTTTTTGCGCGTCTAGCTGTTCGCTTTCTGTCCAACCCCAATCGGGAAAACCTGTTTCGTCAGACGGAGAGCAAGTTTGCAGAATGGTTCGCTGAAATTCTACAAAATCACTATCTTCAAAGTATCCTTTGGGATTCCAATAGTTGCCTTTCAGGAGATTGTCTCCCAAGTCAAGACCTATTTTCTGTAGGAATGCCGCAGTGAGAGAAGTTCCCGATCGGTGCATTCCTGTAATAATGAGGACGGGAGAAATTGTGCCGCTATTTAACATTTATTACCTCCTTATTTAGAAAAAAAATTTACGCTGTGGTTACTGAGTTTATTTAAATGATATATACTTACGTGTATAAGTAGACCCAATGATTGTTATTTCTTTAGCCAGATGCTATAATAAATAGCATCTTTTGTCGCCCCAGAAACAAATTTTGTCTAAAGAAACTTTTTTGGCAAGTTTGCATAATTATTGGGAAAAAGCAGTGAGAGATATTTAGGGCGTAGTAACTAAGTAAAATTAGCCCTCGCCTGTTTACACTAAACAGAAAAAAAATATGGCAATATTTCTGGGTACATCCTTAGATGACACTCTCAATGGCGGGTTAGGCAACGACAGCCTTTTTGGGGCAGAGGGCAATGACTCTCTGAGTGGTTCTGGCTCCAATAACACCTTAGATGGCGGTGCTGGCGATGACAACCTCTCCGGCAGCGGCAACAGCCTGCTCTTTGGTGGCGATGGCAATGACTCTCTCACAACCTCCTTTGGCAGCGCCAATAGCACCTTAGATGGCGGTGCTGGCGATGATAGGATCGATGCCCAATATGCGAATACAAGTGTGCTGCGAGGTGGTGCAGGTAGCGATCGCTATCTTCTCTCCAGCGGGTCGAATCAGATTCAGGATACCGATGGCATCGATAATGTGCTAATCGGTTTTAGTACCTCAACCAATATTTCTCTGTCCTTGGCAGCGGGAACTCTGGGCTTAGGGCGACAAGGTACGAGCCTGGTAGTTGACATCAACAGAGACGGAATCGCCAAGGCTGCGGATGACTTGGTGATTTTAGACTTCTTCGGTGCATCGCCGACGGTTGCAGGCGCTGGTTTCATCGAAACCATCAACACCCTCTCTGGTAGCGACATTCTGGCTGCTAATCTCACTGAGGCTACGGCGGCACCAGGACTCAATGTAACCACAGGTA
>NZ_JAUBTU010000023.1:4855-53475 GCF_036705085.1 Microcoleus sp. B6-A1 | reverse complement strand
CAATATTTCTCTGTCCTTGGCAGCGGGAACTCTGGGCTTAGGGCGGCAAGGTACCAGTCTGGTAGTTGATATCAACAAAGACGGGATAGCTAAGGCTGCGGATGACTTGGTGATTTTAGACTTTTTCGGTGCATCCCCAACCCTCGCGGGTGCGGGTTTGATCGAAACCATCAACAACCTCTCTGGTAGCGACATTCTGGCTGCTAATTTACCAGACTCACCCACAGCGCCAACACCCACAGCGCCAACACCCACGACGCCAACACCCACAGCACCAACACCCACGGCGCCCACACCCACGGCGCCCACACCCACGGCGCCGACACCCACAGCGCCCACACCGGTTGCACTCCCACCGCTGCCACCCACGGCGCCCACACCGGTTACAACGCCCACACCGGCTACAACACCTACACCCGTTTTCACTCCGGCACCGACTCAGACGATCGCACTTCCGATCGCACTCACACTCACAAACGCACCCGCACCGACAGGTTCAGCGTCAGGGAATATCGGCAGTAACAGCAATGACGTGATCGTTGCGATCGACGCTAACAGTCCCGTCTACGGCAACAAAGGCAACGACAGCTTAATCGGCAATAGCGAAAACAACACATTCTTCGGAGGCAAAGGTGACGATGCCTTATTTGGCGACGACGGCAACGATCTCCTCTTTGGCAACGACGGCAATGACACCGTGATTGGAGGCGAGGGTAACGATATCGAGTTAGGAGGAAAAGGTGAGGACGTTTTGTATGGCGGCGGCGGTAACGATGCCATCAGCGGCGATCTAGGCAACAATACTTTAGCCGGCGACGCTGGAAACGACTCCCTGTACGGCGGTAAAGATAATGATGCTTTGCTGGGCGGTACTGGCAACGATTTCCTCTACGGCAAAGAAGGCAACGACATTCTCAGCGGCGTTGACGGCACTGCTGCTAATCCAGGGCGCGGCGAAATCGATACCCTGATTGGCGCTGAAGGCAATGATACTTTCTTGCTGGGAGATGCCACCAAGTTCTATTACAACGATGGCAACGATACCGGCACTGGCGCAGGCGACTACGCTTTGATTGTCGGTTTCAACCCGACTGAAGATATCCTCCAACTTCAAGGTGCTCCTAGCACTTACCTGTTAGGTGCTTCACCCGAAGGATTGCCTGCTGGAACCGCTATCTTTAAGAAGACTTCGGGCTCGGATGAATTGATTGCGATCGTCCAATCAGTTTCTTTCCTGGCTATTGACAGCAACTCTTTGCGCTTCGTCTAACGGCAAAGTTCGATCGCCCTCGATCGATCGGCGGTTGAAACCGCTTCTTGTCAAACGAAGTCCCTCTCGCTTGAGACTAAGAAATTTAAGTTAGATTAAGTCCTGCCTTTGGTGCAGGACTTTTTTTGTGCGGTGGAGGGGCGAGGGGCGATCGCAAAATGGACACAGGACTTACGCATGGGGCTCAGAAACCGGGTTTTTTACGAAAATACTTTGTTGAAACCGCTAGATTCGGTAAAAAACCCGGTTTCTTTGGTCGGAGTGCCTAAGTCCTGTTACACTCAAAATCGCCTGATCCAAATCAGAAAATAGGTGTATAATGTTTTATAGTCGTTTTTGAGCGTAATTGCTACAAAGTGAAAACAGCTAAAAAACACTAAGCGCGGGCGTAATTCAGCGGTAGAATGTCAGCTTCCCATGCTGAACGTCGTGGGTTCGAGTCCCACCGTCCGCTTGCGCGAACAGTATTTAAAACCCTTGATAAATCAAGGGTTTTGGCGTTTCTAGGGCTTGTTTTCCGTGATTGCAAAGGATGTTTTGGAGATAAATACAGAGTTTTTGGAGACAAATACAGGGTTGTTGATGGCTGCTTGGAGACAATTTGGAGACAAAATTGGAGACAATCAAGTGCCTAGACTTGCCAATACGTCCAACACAGTTTCCATATCCGCCAAATCAGCCCTCGACTTTTTGGGTGGTACTTTTAACCCCCATTCCGCACCTCTACTAGACGTAGGGGTCATGGTAAAATTTCAAAATCGACAGGACAACGTTAGCCCTTTGGAGACAATTTGGAGACCACACGGGATACAAAAATCAGCTCGGAGGATGTAACCCTTTGCCAGTATCGGGTTCCATGAGTGATGCTTACCTCTTCCGCTGAACCTCGTGGGTTCGAGTCCCACCGCCCGCTTTGACTGAATTTTCATATAATTTAATTATGAAATTTAATTACTCTTATCCATTCGATATATGGCTTATTTCTTAACCGCTGCTTTATATAAGTTCGTTGAACTACCTGATTTTGCTGACCTGAAAGCACCGCTACTCGATTGTTGCAACAACAACAACGTCAAAGGCACTATCTTGCTGGCCCAAGAAGGCATTAATGGCACTATTGCCGGCTCGTCTGAGGGCGTACACGCAGTGCTGGCATTCTTGCGTAGTGACCCGCGTTTTGCGGATCTGGTACACAAGGAATCTTTCTCGGAAAAAGCACCTTTTTACCGTCTGAAAATACGCTTGAAGCGCGAAATAGTCACGATGGGAATACCGGACATTAATCCCCGCCTCATGGCTGGCAAATATGTTAAGCCTGATGAGTGGAATAAGCTGCTTGACGATCCCGATGTTGTCGTGGTTGATGTGCGTAACGACTTCGAGGTATCTATGGGTACTTTTGAAGGCGCTATTAATCCCAAAACAAAAAGCTTTTCTGAGTTACCTGAATGGGTGCGGCGGGAAACTGCTTTACGCAATAAACCCAAGGTGGCAATGTTTTGCACGGGTGGTATTCGCTGCGAGAAATCTACTGCTTTTTTGCGTAGTCAAGGTTTTGAGGAAGTCTATCATCTCGAAGGCGGAATTTTAAAATATTTGGAAACGGTGCCGGAAGCCGAAAGTCGTTGGGAAGGTGAATGTTTTGTGTTTGATGAACGGGTTTCTGTTGGTCAGGACTTAAAGCCGGGTAACTATGAACTTTGTCGCGGTTGTCGTCACCCGATTAGTCAGGAAGATAAGGCTTCTGAATTATTTGTGCTTGGTGTGAGTTGTCCTCATTGTCATGACTCCAAAACTGAAACCAAAAAACAAGCTTTATCTGAACGTCAACGTCAGATTGAGCTTGCTAAGCGTCGCAACCAAGTACATATAGGCGCGCGCTACGATGCGAAGGAAAAAGTAGATGGTGCGATCGACTAATAGTATTATTCACTAAGCTCAAAGAAACCCGGTTTCTCGGAAAAATCTTGTTTGACGACGAGAAATATCGAAAGAAACCGGGTTTTTGACCCGAAAAACCCGATCGCGCGATCGACTAATTATATTGTTTCCGGTTGCATCACAATAATAAAATCGAGTCAACAGTTAACACTCAACTATTCAGTTTTTCGACCCGCCCGTCAACAGTCAACAGTCAACAGTCAACAATAATTCCGGTGCAACCGGAATTGATATAATATGTCAGCAAAATACCCGATTTTGTATTCCTTCCGCCGCTGTCCCTATGCTATGCGCGCGCGCTTGGCCTTGATGGTTAGCAATCGGGTGTGTGAGTTACGGGAAGTTGTTTTGCGAGACAAACCACCAGAGATGTTGGAAGTATCTCCCAAAGGTACAGTACCAATATTAATTGATGTTGACGGGCGGGTACTCGATCAAAGTATCGATATCATGTTGTGGGCATTGAGACAACATGATCCTGAAAAATGGTTGATGCCACAGCAAGGTTCGGTTACAGAAATGCTGGAACTAATCGCTCTATTTGATGATAGATTTAAATATCATCTTGACCGTTATAAGTACCCCGATCGTTATCCCGGTGTTGATGCCCAAGTACATCGTTATGAAGGTTCTTTATTCCTGGAAAAACTTAACTTACAGTTAAGCGCGACTAAATATTTATTTGGTAACAATGTAGCATTGGCTGATATGGCGATCGCACCTTTTGTTCGTCAATTCGCTCATACAGATCAAACTTGGTTCAACGAACAGCCTTGGCCGCCGCTACAAGCTTGGTTAGCAGGGTTCACAGACTCGGAAATTTATAGCAGTGTGATGCAGAAATATCCGAAATGGGAATCTGGTAATCTAGGCGTTATTTTTCCTTCCTCGTAATTAGTTATTCAGGACTTACGCATTCAAGGGCGTTGAATCAAGGGTTTGAGATTGTTTCACTACGTTTTCTTGGGACAGAAAATGGTAGCCTTTTAGGAACAGGCTTTTCGGCCTGTTCCACAAGAAAATTTATCTTTTGTGGAACGGGCCGAAGAGCCCGTTCTTGAGAATGGTGCAAAATGTGAGTTTTAATTCATAGGTTGCACCATTCTCAAGTAGCCTTTTAGGAACAGGCATCTTGCCTGTTCCACAAGAAAATTTATCTTTTGTGGAACGGGCAAGATGCCCGTTCTTGAGAATGGTGCAAAATGTGAGTTACCATGCTAAACTTATTTTTCTCAGAATACAAGATTTGCTGTCATTTGACTAGAAAAGTGACGGCGGCAAAAATCGCATTTTGCTAAAATTTTTAACGTGAAAGGCGTTAGTGTATTCTAGTAAGTATTGTCAGGCTGAAACTATGATTGATGTTGGTTCGTTAGTGCGATCGCCCAGAAACGATTTGGGAGTCGGAAAAGTTGTCGAGGTATCGCGTACCGAGGCGGTAGTTGAATATTTTTGCTCAGTTAAAAACCGCATCCGCAAAACTGTGCCCTTAACTCTACTGCAAGAAGCCATACTTCAGCGCCAAACCCGCTGCTACCTCTGGAGTACCACTCAGGAAAGGTGGATTATCGGTCGAGTTTATGACTGGGATGAAGATAAATTAGAGTACGAAATTGACCTCCCCGACAGCCAAAGTTTGCAAGCTGTTGAAAGCGAACTTTACGTTCGCTGCAATATCCCGATCGCCGATCCGATCGACATTTTAGCAGTCAAAGGCCAAGAAACGCCGTATTTTCACGATCGCCGATTGGCATTCGTTCAATCTGCGATCGAACAGCGGGCCGTCAGCCGCGGCATGACGGGTTTAATTTCTGCTAACATAGACCTCTATCCGCACCAAGTTGAAGTCGTCCGGCGCGTCCTAGAAGACCCAATCGTGCGCTATTTATTAGCCGACGAACCAGGACTAGGAAAAACAGTAGAAGCCGGGACAATTCTCCGCCAATTTCTGCTAGATGAACCCAACGGACGCGCTGTGGTGCTGGTTCCGAAATACCTGCTCGAACAGTGGCGGCAGGAGTTAGAAAATAAATTCTATTTGTCTCATTTTGCTGACCGAGTGCAGCTTGCTGCTGTTAGCGACATCAATCAAATTAGTCGCAACGCTAACCTAGATTTTCTGATTGTGGATGAAGCGCATGATGTGGCGGCAATGGCACATTCGAGCGATCGTACTCAGCAGCAGTCGTTTGAACTTTGTGAGAAACTAGCTCAGAAAAGCAAAAATGTATTGTTATTATCTGCAACGCCAGTTCTCGGCCATGAGCAAGATTTTCTAACGATGCTGCACTTGTTAGATCCCACAACTTACCGTCTTGATGACCTGGAGAATTTCAAAGAACAGGTACAAAACCGTCAAGAAATCGGTCGCGCTTTGCTAGATTTTCGAGAAAATGCCAAGCCTGCTGTTTTGCAAACAAAACTCGCTCAACTCCGTACTATTTTTGCCAAAGATGATTATTTAATCGGATTAGCAACAGAGTTAGAAAGTTGTTTGAAAACGAAAGAAACCGCAGAACAGGCTCGGCTTGTCCGAACTATTCGCACTCATGTTAGCGATACCTACCGCCTCCATCGTCGCATCCTTCGCAACCGCCGGGATGCGGTTGAAGATGTGATTTTCGAGCGAGAGGCTGTCCCCAAAACCGAGTACGATCTGAATGATGAACAGTGGTCGGAAATTCAAACCGTACTCGATAAATGGCGGACAGTCGCTCCCAAGTCGAGCGAATATCAGAGAATTTTTCTGCTATTTTTCCGCGCTTCTGGTACTTGGCTGAATGTTTTAGAACGGGTTGTTAAAGCTCGCTTGCAGAAAAAATCGACTCCAGAACTCGATCGCGAATTTGGACAAAACGACACGGCAATTTTGACCAAAACGGAGCTGTTTCCCGAAGAAAGGGAAATGCTGGAAACCTTGCTCAACACCCTGGAAAAGCCCCAGGAAGGGCTCGATCGACTGAGTTTGTTACGAATCGCGGTTCTCCGATTTCTCGCAGTTGCTTTGAAGGTTCCGCGCGAGTATCACAGCAAGCCTCGCGATTTGCTGTCGAGAATTCAACAGCAAATTAAACGACCGATTCCGGGCGAGCGTTTCCCGAAAATTGTGATTTTTACCAGTTTTACTGCAACTTGTAAAGAGATTGCGGAAAATTTAGCTAAAATCTTTGGTAAAAATGCGATCGCCAGCCATGACATGACCAAATCGGCTGATGATGTTGAGGCTAGTCTCAAGCGGTTTAAGACTGAACCCCATTGTTTTATCTTAGTGTGCGATCGATCGGCAGAAGCAGGGGTAAATCTGCAATTGACAGATTGGTTAGTTCACTTCGATTTGCCGTGGTTTCCCCATCAGTTAGAACAAAGACTCGGCAGAGTCGATCGCATTGGCAGCAAAATGGGAGTGCAATTTTGTTTGTTTGCAGGCCCGGATTTGCCGGAGAGTCCCCACGAAGCTTGGTTTCAAGTTTTAAAAGATGGGTTTGATATCTTCAACAAATCTATTGCCAGCCTTCAGTTTTATGCTGAGAAAAAACTTCTCAAACTTGAAGAAAAGTTGTTTGCTGAGGGAGGCAAGGGCTTATCCAGCGAAATTGAAGCGATTAAAACTGAAATCGAACAAGAGAAAATCAAAATTGACGAACAGTACGTTCTCGATGAAATTGATACTCTTGATGACAGTGCATCTCAGTATTTTGAATCTCTCGATAACTGCGATGCTAAGCATAAAGAAATGCAGCGGGCTACTGAAGGTTGGTTGTGTCAAGCTCTTCACTTCAAACAAATCGAACATCCGAGTGTATCGGGGTTGATGCGCTATAAACCTACTCAAAAAACGTTAATTCCCTCGAAGGATTTGATGACCAGATTGGTTCCTTATTGCCAGCAATATGGTAGTTACAATCGCCGTATTGCTCATCAGAATGCGGATGTCGCTCTTTACCGCATTGGTGAGGGATTGATCGATGCAATTAGCTCTTATATTCGCTGGGACGATCGCGGTCAAGCTTTTGCCATGTGGCGGCATGATGAAAGTTGGGATGCGGAGCCTGGGAAGGAGTGGTTTGGCTTTCAGTTTAATTATTCAATCCAGACTGATGTGCAGCCTGCTCAGCAAATTTTGCAAGCACAAAACATCGAAAATTACAACTTGAAAGCTTTGCAGCGCCGCGCTGATGCTCTGTTTCTCCCAATTTTTGAAACTGTGTTTGTAGATGCTCGCAGCGAGCCAATGTCTCTGGTGGAAGATGCGGAACTTCTGGCGATTTTGCAGCGGGATTATAAGGGGAAAGGCGGGCCGAATCGGGATTATAATTTGTCGAAAAATCGCACGTCGCTGATTGACAGTTTTGTCGATCCGCTAGAATGGGATGATTTTTGTCAAAAGGGACGGGTGGTATCTGAGGAGTTGCTGCGCGGGCGATCGCCTTTTGTGGAAATGTGCAATAGTTTCGCTGTCACTGCTGCTATCCAACTCGAAAACCGGGTGAATCAATTGCAGTTGCGATTGAATCGACTGTCTAAATCCGAACAACTTTTAGAATCGGTTTTAGCTGATGAAATCAATACCGAAAGTTTGTTGAGTCAAGCGGTTTTAGCTGGGATTCGCCGCCCGCACATGACTCTTGAGTCTGTGGGATTCATTGTGATTTCTGGGCGTCCTCCTGCTGCTGTAAAGTCGGAGGATGAAGGATAATTTGTTTGGGAGGGCGATCGCTCTTTTTGGGGGTGATCGCTTTTTAGCAACCGCAGATGCAGGCGGATAAACGCGGATGGACGCAGATGAAGGAAAGGGCGATCGGTTTTATCTAATACCAATTTTGTATGAGGCTGCACATATCTCGATCCCCCCTTTGTAGGGGCGGTGCGACCCCTACTCCCCGTGTCCGCCCCTACAAAGGGGGAGTAGGGGGTGGACAAGATTCTTCTCAAAGTCAACCCCTACTCCCCAACAATCAGGGGGATTTAGGGGGATCGAGATATGTGCAACTTCACATTAAATTGGTATAAACTGCGGAAGTGACAGCAATTTTTAGGTGATGGGACTGCAAAAATGGTAAGATAAAAGGAGTAGTAATAAGTAGCAGTTATTTAGTGAAAAGCCACGCTTCGGCCTGACATTAAAGCGCGTCGATCACATGGAAATTGCACCGCACAGCCAAAATGAAGAAGTCTCCGATCAAAATTCTGCTAGTAGAGGACGATGGAGGGCTGAGTGCAACACTGGTAAAGGTGTTGGAAGCAAATCATTACGGGTTTGATCTGGCAAATGAGGGACAAGTGGGCCTAGACTTGGCAGCAGCAATTGAGTATGACCTGATTTTGTTAGACGTGCAGGTTCCCAAACTAGATGGAATTAGTCTATGTCGGCAATTGCGATCGCAAGGCTACTGCAAACCGATCCTGTTAATCACGGCTAAGGATTTAGATGCGGAGGTGGTGGCTCTTCTCGATGCGGGAGCCGATGATTACATCAGCAAGCCTTTTGCTACGGAAGTATTACTGGCCAGGATACGAACTTTATTGCGACGCAGTAAAGCACTTTCCCCAGGAGGTTCTACTCAGAATTCAGCGGCTAATACATTGACTTGGGGAGAGCTTTGTTTAGATTTAGAGTCTGGTAGAGTGACATTTTGCGAACAAATAATTTCACTGACACCGACCGAATATAATCTGCTGGAATTATTACTGCGAAATCCCGATCGCATTTTTAGCCGCAGTGCCATTTTGGATCGGCTGTGGGGATTTGATGACGCACCAACCGATCGCGCCATTATCACTCATATTAAGGATGTCAGAAAGAAATTGAAGGCCGGCGGCTTAACTGAAGAAATTATTGAAACAGTTTATGGCATGGGCTATCGACTTAAACCGTACCCCCAATCTGCGCCCTTTAACTTAAAAAAGTTAGCCACAAAGAGTATCCAAAAACATCAATCTCGCGGGGTAGATAAGTCTGAGAGCGACAAAGTGTTAGAGCGGTTTCGGGGAGGCTTTAACCAACAAATTGCTCTATTGGAACAGGCAAAAACTGCTCTATTAGCAGGAAATTTAGCAACAGAATTACAGCAAGCGGCAAAAGAAGAAGCTCATAAATTGGCTGGCTCTCTGGGATCTTTTGGTTATCCAGAAGGCTCTAAATTGGCACATTCGGCAGAGAATTTGCTAATAAAATATCGCTCTTTGACTGCTGAGGAAATTACCCGCTTCTCGGAATTGGTGACAGGATTACAGCAGGAATTAGCCAAAACACCTATTAGATCAACGGCTGCACCAGTTTCTACTATTTCAATTTTCAACTATCGGGTTTTGGTAGTTGATGATGATGCTGCATTAACGGAGCGATTGAAAGTAGAATCCGCAGCTTGGGGATTGCGGATGAAAATTGCGCCGAATATTACTGCTGCCCGATCGCATCTTGCCTTGTCAATGCCCGATGTGATGTTACTAGATTTAAGTTTTGCAGAGACAGAGGAAGATGGATTGACGCTACTGCGAGAACTGACCGAGCGATCACCTACTCTTCCTATAATTGTCTTTACCGGACGAGATAGTCTTGCCGATCGCTTGGCAGTATCGCGCTTAGGTGCTAAGCAATTTCTCCACAAACCTGCAACCACCGAGCAAATTTTTCGAGCCATCGCTCGTGTTCTACCGAGTCCCAAAACTTCAGAAGCCAAAGTCTTAATCGTAGATGATGACCCTGTGATGCTGGTTATATTATCAGCGTTACTGACTCCTTGGGGAATTGAGGTGACAACTCTCAAAGAACCACAGCAATTTTGGGAGGTGTTAATTAGCACTAAGCCCGATTTAGTAGTGCTGGATCTAGAAATGCCGATCGTCAGTGGCTTAGAATTGTGTCAGGTCGTCCGACAGGATATCCAATGGGAAAATTTACCGATTTTGGTGGTGACAGCCCATACCGATCCAGAATCTCTCCAACAAGCCTTTGCAGCGGGAGCCGATGATTTTATTACCAAGCCGGTACTAGGGCCTGAATTAGTCACGCGGGTACTCAGCCGAATCAAGCGCACTCGTCCTGTACTTCAGGGTGGGAATACTTAAATAAAACTTATACCAATTTTTTATGAGGCCCCGTAGAATCCGATCACCCTGGCGCCCCCCGCGGGAGGGGAGTAGGGGGTGGGACAAGATTCCGATCAAAGTCAACCCCTACTCCCCAACAATCAGGGGTATGCGAGGGGGATCGAGATATGTGCAACTTCACATTAAATTGGTATTACGCACAAGGGCTAAAAACCCGGTTTTTGCCTCAATGTAAAAAATGTAATTAATTAAGTAGATTCATGATAGAACATACTGATGAAGATTATGGGAAATGGCAACAACAGCCACAGCCAATCCTGGCTAAAACAGCACTTTCTCTCTCCGCATCCCTTAAACTAGAAGATATTCTCAACACTACGGTAACTGACCTCAGAAACATTCTGCAATGCGATCGGGTAATTATCTTCCAATTTGCTCCAGACTGGAGCGGAAAGGTGGTCGTAGAGTCAGTTGGTTCAGAATGGACAGCAATCTTATCCACTCAGATACACGATCCTTGCGTGGGTGAAAGCTATATCGAACCCTTCAAACAAGGCTTATTCACCTCTAAATCAGATATTTATACTGCCGGAATTGATACTTGTCACCGGGAATTCCTGGCAAATTTTCAAGTGAGAGCTAACCTGGTTATTCCTATCCTTGAGGGAGAAGAACTTTGGGGATTATTGATTGCCCATCAGTGTGCCAAACCTCGCGAATGGCAACCATCAGAAATTGAACTCATGCGACAGCTAGCAACTCAAGCGGGAATTGCTATTCAGCAAGCTGATTTATTTGAGCGAGTACAAACGGAACTGAGGGAGCGCCAACAAGCAGAAATTGCCCTACAACAACTCAATGCTGAACTCGAACAACGAGTCGTAGAACGGACAGCAGAACTCAGTGAAGTCAACCATAGCTTGCAAAAATATATCAATCAAGTTGAAGACCTCTATAATAATGCTCCCTGTGGCTATCATTCCCTAGATGCAGCAGGAACAATAATTATGATTAATGATACGGAACTGAAGTGGTTAGGCTATACCCGCGATGAAATTTTGCATAAGAAAAATTATAGGGATTTAATGACATTGGAAAGTAAAAAAAATTTTGATATAAACTTTCCCTTATTTAAGAAACAAGGATGGCTAGAAAATTTAGATTTTCAGATTTTGAATAAAAACGGCAAACTTATTTGGATCAACTTAAGTGCTACAGCAATTTATGATGAAGCAGGTAACTTCATGATGAGTCGTTCTAGCGTATTTGATATCACCGAGCGCAAACTTACTGAAGAAGCCTTTCGCCAATATGAACGAATCCTATTTCATACAACAGATATGATTGTACTGATGGATAGCAACTATATTTATCAAATAGTTAATCAAGCTTATTTGACTTGGTGCAACAAATCTGAAAGCGAAGTTATAGGAAATTCTGTTAGAAATATCCTGGATGCAGACGTATTCGATAACTTGATTAAACCTAGGTTAGACAGATGTTTGGCGGGCGAAACAATTCAGTCTGAAAACTGGTTTGACTCTCCCAATTTAGTCAGCCAATTTTTGAGCGTTACCTATACGCCTTTACGTGATATAGGCGAAAAGATTGTAGGGGTAATCGTCAGTCTGCGCGATCTGACTAAACTGAAACAAGCCGAACAAATGCTGGAGCTTCAGGCTGTCATTACCCGCAATATGGCGGAAGGCATTTGTTTAGTAAGAGCAGATAATGCAGCCATTGTCTATGCCAATCCTAAATTTGAGCGGATGTTTGGCTATGACTTTGGTGAACTTAACGGTCAACACGTTGCGATTCTCAACTATGGCAGCGAATCGGTAAGTCCTGAAGAGGTAAATCAAGCTATTCGGTCTGCCGTTTTCCAAAACAGTGAATTCAGCTATGAAGTTCAGAATGTCAAGAAAGATGGGACTCCATTTTGGTGTAGTGCCACTTGCTCTGTATTCAATCATTCCGAGTATGGCGACGTTCTGGTGGCCGTTCATCAAGATATCACAGTAGCGAAGCACCTCGAAGAACTTCGACAAGAGGCGGCAGTAGCCTTACTACAGAAATCCCGAAAGGAAAATTTGCTCTGGAGGATTACTCAAGGGATTCGCCAATCTTTGGATCTGAATGCCGTTCTAAATACTGCTGTTACTGAAATCAGGCAGACATTACAAGCCGATCGCACTGCCATTTACCGCTTTAATCCTGATTGGACTGGTGATTTTGTCGTGGAGTCAGTTGGTGAGGGTTGGAGAAAACTGATAGGAAGCGATCTTCAAAAAAATTGTGTAGATACCTATCTGCAAGAAACTCACGGCGGTCGATTCCGCAATCAGGAAATTCTTGTTATTAATAATATTTATAGCGCTGAAATTCAACCCTGTCATATCGAGCTACTGGAAAAATTGCAAGCAAAAAGTTATGCAGTTTTCCCGATATTTTTGAGGGAAAATCTCTGGGGTTTGTTAGCTATCTACCAAAATACTGCACCTCGTCAATGGAAATCCTGGGAAATAGAATTACTTGAACAGATTGCCAGCCAATTGTCGATCGCCATTCAGCAATCCAAACTCTACCGACAACTTCAGGTCGAACTGCAAGAACGTAAGCAAGCCGAAGCCACGATCCGAGAAGCCGAACGACGCTGGCGATCGCTCTTGGATAACGTGCAGTTGATTGTTGTCGGACTCGATCAATGGGGAAATGTTAATTATGTTAATCCTTTTTTCTTAAAACTCACAGGATATACTCACCCAGAAGTTATCGGGAAAAATTGGTTTGAAAACTTCTTACCCCGTTCTAATCAAGAATCGATTCAAGTTGTTTTTTCGGAAGTTTTAGCCCAGAAATATCATCCCTATTATCAAAATCCCATCTTGACCCAATCGGGTGAGGAACGATTTATTGCCTGGAACAATACCATGCTGCAAGATTCAGAGGGAAACATCATTGGAACTATCAGCATTGGGGAAGATATTACCGAACGACAAAAGCTCGAACACATTAAAAATGAGTTCATTGGCATTGTCAGCCATGAACTTCGCACTCCTTTGACAGGAATTCAAATGTCATTGGGACTAATAAAAAGCGGGGTTTATGATAAAAAGCCCGAAAAATCTAGACGTATGATTGAAATTGCCCTCCTGGATACCAATCGATTAGTGAACCTGGTTAATGATATTTTAGATTTGGAGCGCCTAGACTCCGGGCGGGCAATTGTCGAGAAAACCGTTTGCAAAGCTGCCGATTTGATGCAGCAAGCAGTAGATAGCATTCAGGCGATCGCAACTCAACAGCAGATCTCATTAATCGTTACCCCCACGGATGCAGAAGTCTGGGCAACAGGAGATGCGATCGTCCAAACTTTAACAAATTTGCTCAGTAATGCGATTAAATTCTCACCTGCCGATTCTACAATTCATCTGAGTGCCGAAAACCAGACAGACTTTGTGCTGTTCCAAGTTAGCGATCGCGGACGAGGCATTCCAGCAGATAAACTAGAACTGATTTTTGGGCGATTTCAGCAAGTTGATGCCTCCGACTCCCGCGAAAAAGGAGGCACCGGTTTAGGTTTAGCAATCTGTCGCAGTATAGTTGAGCGACATGGTGGCAAAATCTGGGCCGAAAGTATCTTAGGTGAAGGCAGCACATTTTGCTTCACCCTACCCTTACCCACCATTGAATAACCCTTAGATTCATCTGTAGCATCAATCCGAAATCCAAAATCTAAAATCCAAAATCCGATGACACACAGACACATTCTAGTTGTTGACGATGAAGAACACCTTCGGGAACTTGTGCAAGCCTGCTTAGAAGATTTAGGCGGATGGGAAACAGTGGGGGCAGCATCGGGAGAGGAATGTTTACAAATAGTGCAAATAGAACAACCCAACGCTATTTTGCTGGATATATCAATGCCAGGAATGGATGGGTTTGCTGTGTACGAGAGCCTCCAGTCCGATCCGATTACCCGATCGATTCCAGTGATTCTGCTGACAGCGAAAGTCTTGCCAAGCGATCGGGCTAAATTTGCCGAAATGGCGGTAGCTGGGGTAATTGCCAAACCGATCGAACCCATCACCCTGACGGAAGAAGTAGCAGAGATTTTGGGATGGGTTGAATAACTTTCACCCTTTTTGTGAATTTTTGTAACAATAACGGAATCTTTACCAATTCCTTACCGTTGCTATTTAGTCTTCTGTTATGCAGCTAACAGTTCTTTGCATTAGCAGGAGACTCAATGAATGCTTTTCAGGCTTTGAATGATATAAATCAGGATCTCGCAGGTTCATTTGGCTCTCCTGATGTTGAGGTGATAAGTCAGCATTATGAATCCTTAAACCATTGCCCGATAAGGCTTTCAAGTCAATGTTTTGACGAAGCTATCGCTCTGCCCCCACTTTTTCACCAAAAGTCCAGGAGAGCCGTTCATTTTCCGGTTTGCCCACTGGTTGTCAGCAATCCACACTTTGGATGGCTCATACAGAGGAAACACCGATCGCAGGTATTAAAATTCAAGAAAAGAAGCTGACACTGATCCTTAAAGTTCACATTCCTGACATTCATCTTGTCAAATTGAATCTCCAAATCACTCCAGAAACTGTTTTAATCCAAGGTCAACATACCGAAGCTGTGGGAGTAGAAGGTTATTTACTTCCTAGTAGATTTCAAAGTCTCCTCCCGTTGCCCCACCGCGTACATCCTGAAATCTATGGGACTGAAATACACTCTGATGGTTTAACCATTCAGCTTGCTAAAGAGTTGAGCATTCCGCCATCCAAAGTTCGGATTCAACTCTCAGATACACATCTTTGAGCGATTGCTTAAAGATCTGTATTTGAGACCCAATTGGCAACCGAAAAATTGATTTCTAATCAACAAAAAAATGAACACTTTGCAACTACCTAATTATGATCGCAGTCTCCTGCCCGAAAACAAGATGATAGGGAAGCAAATTCTCATCGTTGATGACCAAGAACACCTCCGCGAACTGGTACAGTTGTGCCTGGAAGACCTCGCGGGATGGAATACCCTGGTGGCGGCATCAGGACAAGAATGTTTACAAATCCTACAAACAGAACGACCTAATGCTATTTTGCTGGATGTATCAATGCCGGGAATGGATGGGTTTGCTGTGTACGATCGTCTCCAATCCGATCCCATAACTCGATCGATTCCAGTGATTCTGCTGACAGCAAGAGTTCTGCCGAGCGATCGGGCTAAATTTGCCGAAATGGGTATTGCTGGGCTAATCCCCAAACCATTTGAAGCCACTACCCTGCCGGGAAAAGTGGCAGAGATGTTGGGATGGGATGATTGACAATCAAGCATCCAGGATACCCGCCACGTGATTCATTCCAACGCGCAAACTCAGGACCGGTGAAATAAAAAACCTGTATCCGATGAAACTTGCCGAACGTATTTATCCCTAGGGTCAATGCTTCAATTCTTTAATCTAAAATCTAAAATCTAAAATCGATTGACACTCCCCGGTATGGCAGACCCAGGATTCTTAAGAATTTACAATCTTAATATTCCTCTTGGTAGGCTTCCCAAACTCACCCTGGGGGCGTGACAACCCCGCCAAACACCCAGACAGGGCTACTATTTTACAGGCTTTTGTTCAAAAAATAAATGAAGCGTTTGTAAGTTATTGGTATGACTACAAAAAGACTTTTATTAATTCACAAAAATCCGACTATAGGGGAGGTAATCCAGGCTTGCTTGACTGATTTGGTAGGTTGGAAAGTCGAAGTTGCTGGTTCGACTTTAGAAGGCTTGCGAGAAGCAAGTTCCTATCAGCCAGATGCGATTATTTTGGAGGTTTCTATCGGCGAAATAGATGGAGTGCGATTTCTCAAAGAACTAAAAACCCAACCAGAAACCCAAGGGATTCCGGTTCTGGTGCTAACTCTCAAAGCCAAATGGTCAGATTTACAACAGAGTTGGTTCCACAAATCTCAACTTGCAGCAATGATCGTCAATCCTCTCGAGCCAACTATGCTTGCCGTTGAGATTGCGAAGGTGTTAAGTTGGGATTTAGACTGACTATCCTCTCTGGGAACCTGGGAATTGTTGGATACAATTTCTCTCAGTTATTGCTATTTTTACGAAATATTTCGATTTGCATCAATTCCTTAACAACCTTGTATTCTTTACCAAATCTTTACTTCTTACCTCTAAATTCATAGAGTTGCTGCTTCAACCCAGCTTACAGCACTTGGCAACAAGAGACAAATACACTTTCGATAAAAAAGAGGTTTTTATGACAAGCTGTCCTTGCTGCACTAATCAAATGCTGCGTCACCTTCGCCACAGTCAAGTATACTGGTTTTGCCGTCAGTGTTGGCAAGAAATGCCTGTTTCCCCTCTTAACAGCTACGGTTCATCGCTCTCTATAAATGTAGTTAGAGAGTTAAGGATGAAGAAGCAAATTTTTTCATAGGCGATAGTTTAAAGGTGAAATTCCATCGCACAGGCGAGACGCCCGTGCCACGATGGATGCAGATGGAGGAAAGGGATTCCCACTTACCGACTAAACCTCTTCAAAAATCGCGCCCCGCTGCTGTAGATTCACCTGCATCTCCTCATCGATTCCTGAATTGTTCCCAAACCTTGCTGACTCGACATTCGCACCACTGAAATTAGTATTTGTTAAGTTCACTTCCAGCAGATTAGCACCGCTCAAATTGGCACCGCTGAGGTTAGCTAAAGCTAGACTTGCTTTGTGCAAATCTGCGCCGCTTAAATCAGCATTTCCTAAGAAAGCCCCACTCAAATCTGCACCGCCGAATTTGGCATTTTGCAGGTTGGCGTCGCTGAAATCGGCATCGTTTAAGGTTGCACCCCGGAAATTTGCCCGATCGAGAGTTGCGCTGCTAAAATCCACTGCACTTAAAGTCGTTCCGCGCAAGCTGCTACCCGCGAAATCTAGTGCGGGATTGAGATTGGCGATTTTTGCCAACTCTGCAAAGTTGTCGGTTTCAGCGGAAATAATGCGATCGACCATTTCCTGCAATTGGGATTCAGCTTCCGGGACAATTTCCTCTTCGCGCGGTTCAACCGGAGGCAAATTGTAGGATAATAGCGCCCAACTGAGAGCAGGTTTGAGTTTATTTGCTTGCAGGTATGCAGTCAGAATTCTTTCTAAAACCGAATGTTGATTGGGCGTGATTTCGTGCGGCCACAAACCCTCAGCATCTGTGAGATAAATATCTTCTTTAGCCACTTCAAAAGCCGCCGCCAGCCGAAATTCTTTGGCAGTAATTTCTCCCAGCTTAGCACTTTTTAGCAAACCTTTTAATACTGATTTGCCTTGTTCTACTGCAAAAATCCAAGCTGGCGTTGTATCATCGCTGATTGTGGAAACGTGACAAAATATGCTCTCTGTTTCCTGAGTTTTTTCCGCCGTCTCCCCGCCCTGAACTCCCCGCTGACTTTCGGTTACTAAATTTTCTGCACTGCTTTGAATGGGCAGGGTTTCTCCTATGGGCAAAAGCTTGAAAGAACCGACTAACTGACGTGATGCTACGGGTATTTCGCAGTTTTCTAGATATAGTTTGAGCGTCCCGCCTTGCAGACCAAATTTGACGCGACCACCTAGCAGGGGTTCCCAATGCTCGTTAAAATTCAGGCTCAAGTGAATGTCGAGCTGCTGGGTTTGGGGTGCAACCGATGGAACGGGAATTGCTTCTAATTGCATCCACAAGCAATCTGGGTATTTGTTGTGAGACTCTAGCGATCGCATATCGGGTAGAATTGCTGGCACTACCAGCCTGTAATTGATATTTAAATTAGTTTATCATCTCTATTTTATCACAACACAGCTTTTTATCGTGGGTATAATTGTAAATTTTGTTTAATTTGATCACAAATCATTGGTTTTGCTGAATTTGGCTTTTTACCCAATTCCGAAATGCTTTCACTAATTCCAAATAGTCCATTGTTTCTGCTTGTTCCAAAAATCTGACAATCTCTAATATGGGTAAGCAGGGAAATGCTAAACTGATCTCGCCCTCAAGGTATTCTCCATTTTCTAATCTGTTGATTCTGAGTCGCGATCCATTATAAATCCAAACTTCCGGCACTCCCAGATCCGCATAAACCTGCAAGGTATTTTCCGAACGGCTGGTAATATCAATTTCCACCACTAAATCCGGCGGCGGATCTTGAGTCAGGTCAATTCTTTTTTTGCCTTTAACTGCACTCAGATTCTGAATGTAAAAACATTTATCTGGTTCTTTACCGCTAAGTTCAGGACGTTTAAATGTGGTAGAACCAAGAGGTTCAATTTTCACATCTAATTCTTCAGCTAAGGTTTCCACAAATCGACCCAATACTTCTTTGAAGCGTTCGTGTTCTGGAGAAGGTACCATAATTTCAAGATTGCCGCGATTATATGTCAGTCGAATTTGCCGATCGCCGATTTCGGCAAGCAAAGTTTCGTAGGTTTGCCAACTGATACCCGATAGCTGGACGATTTGTTCCGGGGGGGCGAGAGTTTGAGCAGTCATCTGATTTTAGATTTTAGATTTTAGATTTTAGATTTTTCCCGCGAATAAATCCGGGGTCAGAAACCAAATTGTTTTGGATGATAGTGCTAGTTTTATGCTTCATCTCATGTCCGATCGAGCGATTAAAAGGGCGGGTTTTTGAGATTGTCAATTATTGGCAGATATTTTTCGTGAACCCGCCCCTACCGTATTAGGGGTAATCGACCGGACATAATATCATTTCTTTGGACTTTTACATTATATCATCGAAAAAAGCTCGATCGCTCTTTAATTATTGAGTTAAAATATGTGCTATCGAGCCAGAATGTTTAGTCACCCCTCTGCGCCGGAAATACCGAAGACAAATCCAGAGAAAAATCGGGAAAACCCGGAATTACCACCGTCTGATTTGGCAAAACCACTCGTTGAAATTGATAACTATAACTCCCGTTTTGTTTCTGATAAGGTTCGCTGTGCATTTCCAGTTGAATATCTACCAAATTAAATATCCAATAATTAGAAATCCCCGTCTCAGCATAAAGAGACAACTTGGTTGTGCGATCGTACTTCAACGTAGAATCCGAAACCTCAATTACCAACAAAATCTCAGCAGGCTGCGGGTGAGAAGAGAAATAACGATCAGCTCGATTGCGGGCAATCACAACATCAGGCTCTGGTTCGCTATCATCAGACAAAATAATTGGCTCTTGTGCGCGCACAAGAGCGCGTCTTGCCAGTAAAATGATTAACTCCTGAACTAAAAGACTGTTACAAAAAGAGTGCAGCCTACCTTTAGCAGCCATGATAATAATTTCTCCGCGAATCAATTCAACTCGGTCATCGGGGGCGAAAAATCCCAGTTCTCCCAAACGGTGATATTCGGCGATCGAGAATCGTTTTACAGTTACGGCAGTCATAGCTTTTCTTACCCTCTACAATTACCAACATTTCCCATTCTACTCAAAAATTCCGCCCCGTGCCCTCAATTCAACCTTCAGGGCTTCCGAAATTCCCACACAACCAAAAAACTTCGCATTTTCCACCACCGTATTTTTCAAATCAGCGCGGCTCAAATCAGCACCGTTTAAATTCGCACCACTCAAATTAACACCGCTTAAATCAGCATTCTTGAAATCAGTATTTGTCAAATTTGCATTTACTAAAATCGCATTCGGTAAATAAGCACTGCTCAAATTAGCGCCGGTTAAATTTGCACCGCTCAAATTCGCCCTGGGCAGCTTTGTCCGCAAATCAGCACCGCTCAAATTGGCGCTGCTGAGTTCAGCATCCCGCAAATTAGCATTGCACAAATTAGCATCAATTAAAATAGCAGCGCTCAGCAAAGCACCGCTGAGATCGGCCAAAGTCAAATCTGCTCCCCGGAGGTTGGTTTCGCGCAAATCTGCACCGTTAAAGTCAGCGTAGTGCAAGTCAAAACCGCTTAAATTAGCCCCAGCAAAATCCTCAATCGGATTCAAACCCACTGTTTCTGCAAGTTGTACAAAACTCTTATTTTTATCCATTAAAAACAGTTCGCGGACGATCGCCAATTGCTCCTGTCGGTACTCGTCGGCCTTCTCATAATCTGCTAAATACTTGTAACCGAGCTTCAAATTCTTGAGAGCATTGCGCTCAATGCGATCGTCCTTGCTGGCGCGCGCGATCGACAACTGCTGGTGATAACATTCGATCGCACCAGGCAAATCTCCATTAGCATCGTAAGCTAGCGCCAAATTGCCCAAAGTTTCCAACTCAGAGCGCCCGTCGCCAGTGTCCCGCGCGATCGCCAAACGCTGCTGCTGGTAATCAATAGCACCAGAAAAATCCTCAAGAGCACAGCAAGCATTGCCCAGATTTCCCAAAGCATTTGCCTCGCCCCGGCGATCCCCAATTTCCCGCGCTAACACCAAATGCTGCTGGTAGCACTCGATCGCCTGAGCATAATTTCCCAGCGCTTCGTAAGCTACGCCCATATTACCCAGCGCCGCACCCGATCGGCGCTGATCGTCCATTGAGCGATACAGCGCCAGCGCTTCCTGCCAAGAACCCAGCGCCGCCTCAAATTGGCGTGCCTGATATTGCGAAATCCCCTGCTTGATTAGCTCGCTAGCTTGTTCGCTCATAATGTCAAAATTAGTTAATAACTAAAGTTGATATTAATCGACTCAAAGCGGTAATTGCTAATCGGTAATCAGTAATCGGGAATCGGTATGGTCAACCCCCCTCTCCCCATCCGTATTTTCACGTCCGTGGAAAAAAAAAGACAAAAAAAGAGAGAGCTACCTAAGTAACTCTCTCTGCCATCAGGGTGCATCTACATAACACAATATAACACGGTCAGGATGAGGGGTGTCACCCCCAAACGTGAAGATGTTGTAAAGAAATGTATATTAATTATAAAGTTACCATCCAGGGATCGCGGCGAGATCGGGAAAAAACGATCGCCCGCCGCTGTATTCGCTACACGACCCCCTTAACGCAGGGCTGTTTCCTTCGACCTAGGGGCCGTGCCAAGAGTGCCGGCCCTCTTGGTCTGATCTGCCGATCGAATCCTCTAGGTCGGGGGTAGGCACTCTTGGCACTACAAGAGTCAAAATTCATGTTTTTGGTGAGAATTAAACAGCCCTGCCCCTTAAGGACTTGCTTAACCTGGGGCGTTAAGCTTCGCCACCAGCAGCTCATTGGTCAGTTTGGGATCGGCCCGGCCGCCGGTTTCCTTCATCACCTTGCCGACAAAAAAGCCCAGCAGCTTAGTTTTACCGGCTCGGTACTGTTCGAGCTCCTTGGGATTGGCGGCTAACACCGCATCGATCGCTCGATCGATCGCCCCAGTATCCGAAATTTGAATCAAACCCTTGCTCTCAACGAACTTCTGAGGCGAACCACCATTTGCCAGCAACTCCGGCAAAATATCCTTAGCGATTTTGCCACTGATCGTACCGGCCTCAATTAGCGCCAGCAGTTCGGCTAAATCCTGCGGTTGGAAAGGAATTTCTGCGATCGCCAGCTTTTCATTTTTCAGATAAGCAGTAATATCGCCCATCACCCAATTCGCCGCTTGTTTAGCCACAGCACCGGCGGCGATCGACTTTTCAAAATACTCCGCCACCGCTTTGTCGTCAGTCAGCACCCGCGCGTCGTAGGGAGAAAGACCGAGCTCAGTTTCGTAGCGATGGCGCTTCATTGCCGGCAATTCCGGCAGTTGAGCTTGCCAATCCTGCAATTGCTCAGTCGAAACTTTGATCGGAGGCAAATCCGGTTCCGGGAAATACCGATAATCGCTTGCACCTTCCTTAATCCGCATACTGAAAGTACACTGCTTGTTTTCATCCCAAAGCCGGGTTTCTTGGACGATGGTTTCGCCATTTTCCACAGCTTGAATTTGCCGCTCGATCTCATAATCGATCGCCCGTTCGATCGCATTAAAAGAGTTCATATTTTTAATTTCCACCTTCGTGCCGAACTCTTTTCTGCCCACGGGGCGCACCGAAATATTCACGTCGCACCGAAGCGAACCTTCCTGCATATTCCCGTCGCCAACACCGATGTAGCGCACGATCCGGCGCAATTCTTGACCGTATTCGGCAGCTTCCGCGCCCGATCGCAAATCCGGTTCAGAAACAATTTCGATTAGAGGCACACCGGCACGGTTGTAATCCACCATTGAATAAGTTGAACCGCTGAGCCGATCGCTGCCGCCGTGAACCAATTTTCCGGCATCTTCCTCCATGTGCAAGCGAGTGATACCGATTTTTTTTCGAGTAGAATTTCCCGTCTCATCCACGAGTTCAATTTCTAGCCAACCGTTAGTAGCGATCGGCAAATCGAACTGAGAAATTTGATAATTTTTCGGTAAATCGGGATAGAAATATTGCTTGCGATCAAACTTACTGTAAGGTGCGATTTCGCAGTTGAGAGCCAGCCCTGCTTTCACCGCATACTCCAGAACTTTTTGATTTAATACTGGCAATACTCCCGGCATTCCCATACAAATTGGGTCAATGTTAGTATTTGGAGCATTGCCAAATTCTGTAGAAGAACTGGAGAAAATTTTAGTATTCGTACTCAATTGACAATGAGTTTCGAGACCGATAATGGCTTCGTACTGAGTTTGGTTTTTTATCGAAGAGGGTGCAGCAGCAGTCATAAGCGATTTAAAAGACTGAATAACTTTAGATTTTATTTTAGCTTTTTATTGACCAAAGTGATTGGAGATTATTTGTAGGTAGCGGCGGTTTCATTGGTGTCAACAAGCCCCTCAAACCCGCATTCGGGCTGGTTTAAACCCCTGCCGGAATCGGGAAAAGCGCCTTTCGTTTAGTAGAGACAGCGTTCGGCACACACAATGCCCTGCTACAGAGTTGCGATGCGATCGACGCCCCGATCCACGCCGATCTCCTTTGGATCGCCCCCAAACAACAACCCTGTGCAAAAATATATTTAGCGCCTGCTCCTGCCCGCACCCTTCCCTTACCCAGGAGAGTTTTAGATCGATCCACCACAATTGCCGATCAATCTGCACCCCAAATCCTTTGACTGGCAGTATTTAATAACGCCCGCCGCCTCCAACGATCGGCTCCGCGCACCAACTAAAAATTAAAAATGTATAATTTAACAGGAAATTCTATATTTTTAATTTTTAAGCTTTTATTTTGAATTCTAAAAGTAACACTTGCCTAAGTGTCAAAACTATGCCTGAAATTCCAGTTGAAAGTGCCACACTGTTTCACAACAGCATCACTGAGCTAGAGCAGGCGGAATCAGCCCTCGAACTCGCTTGGAACGAACTCGAAAAACAAACAGCAGAAACCATTGCTCACATTGCCAAAGCCGGCTCAGCAAACACACAGGAACTCAGCGACCGCTTGGCCGAGGCGAAGCAACTCCGGCAGCAACTTCAAACTCAAATAAAAAAAGCCAACTCGCGGCGGGAATTTCATCTAGAAAACTCACCAATGGCAGTGGTAGAGTGGGACAGCGAATTTCGGGTAGTGCGGTGGTCGCCAATGGCAGAACAAATATTTGGCTGGAGTGCAGCAGAAGTAATGGGCAAATACTGGCACGAATGGTCAATAGTTTATCAAGAAGACTTCGAGCAAGTGTGCGCCGTCACAAATCAACTGTTACACAGCAGAGAACCCCGCAATGTTTGCCACAACCGCAACTATACCAAAGATGGCTCGGTAATTTACTGCGAATGGTACAATTCTGCACTAATCGATGAATCGGGAAGATTAGTTTCAATTCTATCTTTTGCCAGAGACATAACCAATTTCCACCGCACTCAAGAAGAACTGCATCGGCGCGAACAAGCTTTCAGCACCCTAGCGGAAAATGCGACCGATATTATCGCCCGGTTCGATCGCAAACTACGCATCCTTTACATCAACCCAGCAGTAGAATCAACAACTGGAAAACCCGCCGCAAAATTGATTGGCAAAAGCAACAGAGAATCAGGAATGCCACCACACTTGTGCGACCTGTGGGACGAGACTTTTTTGAAAGTTTTTGGCAACGGCAAACAAGAAACTATAGAATTTGAGTTTCCCACTCGCAAGGGTATAAAACATTACCACTGTCGAGTCATTCCCGAGTTTGCTGAAGACAATTCAGTAGAAACAGTTTTATCCATCGCCCGCGACATCACAGAACTAAAACAAGTCGAAGATCAGTTGCGACAAAGCGAATCCAAATTTAAAGCCATCGTTGATTCTAACATGATCGGTCTAATTTTTTGGGATCTTAACGGCAGCATTACAGATGCCAATGCCGCTTTTTTAAACACGGTAAATTATACGCGGGACGAGCTGCTTGCCGGAAGAGTTAACTGGCAAGAAATGACACCACCAGAATACGTGCGTTTAGATACAGAAAAAGTTGCCGAACTGAAAGCTAGAAATACGGTTGTTCCCTTTGAAAAAGAATTTATATGCTCCGATGGTAGCCGCGTTCCGGTGCTGGTGGGCAGCACTTTTTTAGAAGGAACGCAACAGTTAGGCGTTAGTTTTGTGCTGGACTTAAGCGAGTCCAAACAGGCAGAGTCGGAACTGCAAAAAAATCAGCAACTTTTAGAGAGTATTGTTACAACAATACCTAACTTTCTCTACATTTACGATGCAGTTGAAAACACAAATATTTATGCAAATAAATCGGTCACATCCATACTGGGATACACTCCCCAAGAATTGCAAGATTTGGGTAAAGACGCTTTAGCCAACTTAGTTCATCCCGATGATCTGTTAAAGCTAATTACAGGTATGGAGCGACTAAAACACAGCAGAAATCCCGATGAAACGCATGACAGAGACTACAGAATCAAACACAAAAATGGGGAATGGCGCTGGGTGCACGATCGCTCCAAACTTTTCAAAAGAACCGCTGACGGACAAATTTTACAATTTATCGGTTCCGTACTCGACATCAGCGATCGCAAACAAGCCGAAGAATCATTAAAACAGCAAAAAGAACTGCTGCAAACAATCTTCGACAACGTGCCGATTATGCTCGCCTTCTTAGACAAAAACGGTCAAATAAACTGGGTAAACCGTCACTGGGAAGAAGTGCTAGGCTGGAGTTTGGCAGAAATCAAAAACCGCGATATCTGGGCAGAATTTTATCCGCCGCCAGAATACCGTCAATATGTTTTGGATGAAATCCAAGCAGCAAATCAGAACTGGAGCGACTTCAAAACAAAAGTTAGAGACGGGCGAATTATCGACATTTCTTGGGCAAATGTTCGTCTTTCAGACGGCAGTTGTATCGGCATTGGTCAAGATATCACCGAACGCAAACGAGTAGAAGCTGAACTCAAAGAACTCAACGAAACTTTAGAAGCTCAAGTCGCGCAACGTACTGCAGAATTAGAGATTTTTTTTGATGCTTTGCCCGATCACATTTTTGTGGTAGATCGCGAGAATATGTGCCTGTCTTTTGTCAACCAATCTGTTACAAAAACTGCTGGATTAAATAGCAGAAAAGAGATGCAGGGCAAAACTATTTTTGAATGTTTCTCCCCAGAAATAGCCGCAAAATTCTCTAGGGAAAATTCGCAGGTATTTGAAACAGGGGAAACTCTGCACTTGCAGGATAAATTTGTGATATCTGGCGACACTACTTACTACGATACTTTTAAAATTCCCCTGAAAAATATCGAGGGCGAGGTTTATGCTTTAATTGGCACTTCTCGCGATATCACTGAGTTGGTAGAGACAAAACAAGCTTTGTCAGAACGCACAGAGCAATTAGAATCTGCCAATCTAGAATTAGAATCTTTTTCTTACTCAGTTTCCCACGACTTGCGCGCACCTTTGCGACACATTTCAGGTTTTGTAGAAGCGTTGAAACAGCGGCTAGAATTAACTGAGGCTTTGAGCGATTCCAAAATAGTTCACTATATGGAAGTAATTGAAGACAGCAGCCAAAAAATGAGCCTGTTGATTGACGGTTTGCTCGCCCTGTCGCGGGTGACTCGCACCGAGTTGAGGCAAATTCCGATCGATCTGAGCCGTTTGGTACAAAATGCGATTAAATTGACTAGACCACCAACTGTCGCAGATCCGGCCCAAACTCCCCACAGCGTTGAATTTGCCGTCGGAGATTTGCCGACAGTAATGGGAGATCCAACCTTGCTGCAACAGGTGTTCAGCAACTTGATTAGCAACGCCGTCAAGTTCAGCCGCGGACGCACTCCGGCTACAATAGTTATTGAGGGTTTACCTGATGGGACGATTTTTGTCAAGGATAACGGCGTGGGTTTTCCGATGGAATATGCCGATCGGCTGTTTGGAGCCTTTCAGAGGCTGCACTCCCAGAGAGAATTTGAAGGTACGGGGATCGGTTTGGCGATCGTCCAGCGGATTATTCACCGCCACGGCGGCACGGTTTGGGCCGAAAGCCTACCTAGTCAAGGAGCCACGTTTTACTTTAAACTAGGGCAAACAATCTCAAACGGTAATATAGATTCATAAGTTAAGTGTATAAGAGTTTTAAATTCAGAATTTAAAACTCTTATACACTTAAATAAGTCACAATCGGTGAGAGCATCATAATTTTGGTGTGACAGGAGTGTTCACTGTCAGGGATGGAAGCGAAAGATCTAGGCTTGGCTGTGCAAGATGCTCGTACTCCTAAAAAACGCTCTTTTAAAAATTGGGATGCTCCCCAATCGGTTCGGCCAGCCCTCGACGGCCGGTGCTAAATAAAGGTATTGCGAGTAGAGTATATAATTGATCTGGCTAAAAATCACTAAAAATATCGAGATAAAATTAACAACCAAACTTAGTCTAAAAAATTACTATCACAAACACGAATAACCAATTAAAAAGATCCCCAATACCTTATGTTAGATATAAATCAGACCAACTATCTACTAAAAATGGTAGCGGAATCAACATTAAAATTGTTGATTATCGAAGACATGGCAGAAGATATGGAATTAATAGTGCTCGCCTTAGAAGCGGGGGGGGTAAATTTTAAGTGCGACAAGGCCGAAACAGCAACAGAGTGCAGAAAACTGCTGGAAAATTGCCAGTACGATGCTGTACTTTCAGATTACCGCCTCCCCGGCTTCAACGGTTTAGAAGTGTTGAAATTAATGCAGGAATTAGGGCAAGACATACCCTTGATTTTAGTAACGGGAAGTTTGGGAGAAGAAGCTGCTGTTGAGTGCATCAAAGCCGGAATGACCGATTACGTATTAAAAGGGCGGCTGTTTAGGTTGCCAACAGTCTTAGAACGATCGCTCCAAGAATACAAAATGCGGCGCCAGCAACAAGAAGCGATCGCCCAAATTCAGCGACAAGCGACTCGTGAAGCGATCGTCAACCGCATCGTTCAAGCCATGCGCTTCACCCTTGTACTCGACGAAGTGCTGCAAACCACCGCAGATCAACTGCACGAAGCTCTAGAAATCAGCGGCTGCGCGATATTGCAGCCAGATGCTGAGGGCAGGATCGGGATTCGCTACATGAGCTTAAAGGCAGCCGACAGAGAACGGGCGATCGGTCTAAATTGCGACTTTGCCCAACACTATCGCTTCTCCCTCGCCCGCGGAGAAACGATCGCCCTCGCCGAGTTATCGACTCTGAGCCCGGAACTGCAAGCATCAGCGCAATTTTTAGGGTTTCACTCGATCGCGATCGCACCGCTGCTCTACCAGCAATCATTTTTGGGAGGAATTTGCCTCTACCAGTGCGATCGGGCCCGCTCTTGGACTACAGAAGAACTATCGCTAGTCAAAGCCATATCCGATCAGTGCGCGATCGCGATCCACCAAGCCGAACTCTACCAACAAGCCCAAACCGAACTTGCAGAACGCAAGCGCGCCGAAGCAGCAGTCTGCGGCATCCAGCAGCAGCTAGCCACAATGGCAGCCAACATTCCCGGATCAGTCTACCGCACTGTGCTGCATCCAGATGGCACAATCTCCCTGCCCTACATCAGTCCGGGCGTGCGCGAAGTTACTGGGTTCGGCGCCGAAGAAGTGATTTCGCACCCGGAACTCTTGACCGAAATCATCCATCCAGAGGACAAAAGCTCGTGTGACAGCCGCGTAGCAGCATCGAGAGCGACTCTTTTGCCGTGCGATCGCCAGTACCGCATCGTTCTGAGATCAGGGGAGGTCAAGTGGGTGCAAGACAGCGCGAAATTTTCCAAAAACGAACACGGCGACGTAATTATAGACGGAGTAGCCCTCGACATCAGCGATCGCAAACAAGCAGAATCAGCACTGCGCCAAAGCGAACAGCGATTTCGCTCGCTGATTGAAAACGCCACAGACATCACGATCATTCTCGACGCCGAAGGAATATTCCGCTACATCAGCCCTTCCGTCAAGCGAATTTTAGGATACGCGCCCCACCAGGCGATCGGCCGCAGCGCCTTAGAAATAGTTCACCCCGACGACAGCGCCACGATCACCGAAACCCTCCACAAAGCCATTAAAAACCCCAAAAGAAGCCAGTGCCCAGTTGAGTACCGAGTCCGCCACCGCAACGGTTCCTGGTGTTATGTAGAAGCTGTAGCCACCAACTTGCTGTACGATCCCGCAGTCAAGGGAATCGTGATTAACTGTCACGACATCACTCAGCGCAAACTCGCCGAAGAACAACTGCTGCACGATGCTTTTCACGACGCCCTCACCGGATTGCCCAACCGATCGCTATTTACCGATCGGCTCGAACACGCTCTGAGGATGGCAAAACGGCGCAAAGACTACTTGTTTGCGGTGCTGTTTCTCGATTTAGATAGATTTAAAGTAGTCAACGATTCCCTCGGCCACGCCATCGGCGATCAACTGCTAGTATCGATCGCGCGGCGTCTGGAAGCTTGTCTGAGGCCCGGAGATACAGTGGCCCGCCTTGGAGGAGACGAGTTTGTGCTGTTGTTAGAAGACATCGAGGGCATCAATGAAGCTACCACCATTGTCAACCGCCTGCACAAGAAAATCACCTCCCCTATCCTTCTAGACGGACACGAAGTATTTATCACCGCCAGCATCGGCATAGCTTTGAGTTCTGGCGAATACCTGGAACCGACAACCCTGCTGCGCGACGCCGACACAGCAATGTACCGCGCCAAAGAACTCGGCAGATCCCGACACGAAGTTTTCAACAGTTCCATGCACGCCCACGCTTTGCGGCTATTGCAGCTAGAAAACGACCTGCGGCGGGCGATCGAATCAATTAGAGAGCCGGCCAGAGAAGAAGACTTTCCCCCATTCCCCGAATCAGCCTTACCTCCCTTATCCGCAGCGCCCCAGTTTATTATTCACTACCAGCCGATCGTGTCGATCGCCACTAACACAATTACCAGTTTTGAGGCCCTAGTGCGCTGGCAGCATCCAGAACGCGGCTTAGTTTCCCCCGGCGAATTCATCACCATCGCCGAAGAAACCGGCTTGATCGTACCCTTGGGCCGCTGGGTACTCCGCACAGCTTGCCACCAAATCCGCCAGTGGCAGCAGCTATTTCCCAGCAACCCCCCCTTAAGCGTTAGCGTCAACATTTCTGTCAAACAGTTTTCTCAGCCAGATTTAATCGAATACATCGACCAAGTTCTCGCAGAAACTCACCTCGACGGCAGCAGTTTAAAACTAGAAATTACCGAAAGCGTACTCATAGAAAATTCCGAATCAGTAACAGCAATGCTGGTGCAGCTCAGAACCCGAAACATACACTTGTGCATTGACGACTTCGGCACCGGCTATTCATCGCTTTCCTACCTGCACCGCTTCCCCACCAATACCTTAAAAATAGACCGCTCTTTTGTTAGCAGGATGGGAGGTGAGTTCGATTTCAGTAAAGGAGGCATTGACCCGACAGAAATTGTGAGATCGATCGTTACTTTGTCCCACAATTTAGGCATGGATGTAGTAGCCGAAGGAGTCGAAGAATCCTCGCAACTATCTATACTAAAAGCGTTAAAATGTGAGTACGCCCAGGGATTCTTTTTCTCAAAGGCAGTAGACTCTCAAACTGCAGCAGCCCTAATCCGACAGCAAGCAGAAAATCAGAATTTGCTGACATTTAGTTTGTTAGAGAAAGGCCAGTGAACTACCCACACTAAATCGAAACGATTATAGTGTGGGCTTCTAACATCACAGAGGAATGCCTCAGAACAGACTTGCGTCCAATCTTTGGTCTTACTTCCCCTCCGTTAGCAAAAACGGCTGTTCCATCCGTCTGTAGTATCCTGATGCCTTCGGATCTAATGCTTGTTGCGGCGTTACCATCACGGTCATGACGAGTACCGCAATTAGGACAAGTCCACTCCCTAATATCAAGCGGTAACTTATCAATCTGGTAATAGCAATTAGAGCAGAGCTTGGAGCTGGGGAACCAGCGGTCAATTTCAACCAACTTGCCACCTTTTTTCTCTAGCTTGTAAGCTAGGAAATTGATAAAGGTTCCCCATCCCACATCAGATATGGCTTTAGCTAAATTGTGATTGCGTACCATGCCTTTGACATTAAGATTCTCTACTACGACAACTTGGTTTTCATTGACGAGCTTTCTCGAAAGCTTATGTAGAAAATCCTGACGGGATTTACTTACCCGTTCGTACACTTTAGCTACCGTCTTTTTAGCTTGGTTCCTTGAATTACTTCCTTTCTGTTTTTTAGCTAGCTTTTGTTGCTTGCGTTTGAGGTTTTTCTCGTGTTTGGCTAGATGCTTAGGGTTATCATACTTAGAGACGCAGCCATTGCTCGTAATAGCAAAATGAGTCAATCCCAAGTCAATTCCAATTACTTTGCCGACGGTTGAAACAGTCGGATTGTCGCCTTCACTCTCCGTCAATATTGAGGCAAAGTATTTCCCAGAAGGATTTAAACTAACCGTTACGGTTTTGATTGTTCCTTCTATGTTCCTGTGCAACTTGGCTTTAACTTTGCCGACCTTGCCCGGAAACTGAATAAACCCATCAAGTACCTTGACATTTTGAGGATACTGAATCGATTGCTTACCATGCTTTGACTTGTAGCGCGGGAACCTACCACGACCTGCAAAAAAGTTTTTATAGGCGGTTGTGAGGTTGAGCGTTGTTGCTTGCAAAACTTGGCTGTAACATTCAGACAACCAAAGTGTTTCTTCGGTTTTCTTGAGTTTTGGTAAAAAGGCATTGAGTGCTGACTGACCAAGGCTTTTACCCGTTTCTTTATAAGTCTCAATTGACTTATTTAGACCATAGTTCCACCACCATCTGGCACAGCCAAAGTGCCCAGACAGTAGGGCTTGTTGCTCTAATGTTGGATAAAGTCGAACCTTGATAGCAGTATGCAGCATCTCATTGCCTCCTTACTGTATTATAAACATTTCAGTAAAATATCTACAAAAATAAAGATTTGGAGATTTCCGTACCTACAATCTCCCTGCCTTTCATCCCACCGAAGACACTGGGTACAGTTATAGCGGGGGACAACAGGAGCGAGGAGTTAAAAAAACACGGCATTTTGTGAGTCCCGTTTCAGCATAAAATCTTAAAATATTTTAAAGCTGTCCCTAACAGGCGTCAGTTAATAACTACGGCATCCAAATCATTATGACTATTGGCTACCTCGCCCTCGTTCTCCACGCCCACTTGCCCTTTGTTCGCCACCCCGAAAGCGACTACGTTTTAGAAGAAGAATGGCTGTTTGAGGCGATCGCGGAAACCTATATTCCCCTGCTGCAAGTCTTTGAAGGGCTCAAGCGCGACGGCATCGACTTTAAAATTACCATGAGCATGACGCCGCCCTTGGTGGCAATGCTGCGCGACCCCTTGCTGCAAGACCGCTTCGACGACCACTTGGCTAAACTCGAAGAATTAGCGGATCTCGAAATCGAACACAATAGCGGCAACGGTCACCTCCGCTATTTAGCAGAACATTACGCCGCCCATTTCTCTCAAGTCCGCAACTTTTGGGAAAAGTACGATCGAGATTTAGTCAAAGCCTTCAAAGAACACCAAGACACCAACAACCTCGAAATCATCACCTGCGGTGCCACCCACGGCTACCTACCGTTGATGAAAATGTACCCCGAAGCCGTTTGGGCACAAATTCAAGTAGCTTGCGACAACTACGAAGCAAACTTCGGCCGCAGACCAAAAGGCATTTGGCTGCCCGAATGCGCCTACTATGAAGGCTTAGAGCGGATGTTGGCCGACGCAGGCCTCCGCTACTTTCTCACAGACGGTCACGGCATCCTCTACGCCCGCCCGCGTCCCCGCTACGGCAGCTACGCCCCAATTTTCACCGAATGCGGAGTCGCAGCCTTCGGCCGGGATCACGAATCCTCGCAGCAGGTTTGGTCTTCCGAAGTCGGCTATCCCGGCGCGGCCGAATACCGCGAATTCTACAAAGATTTGGGCTGGGAAGCTGACTACGATTACATTAAGCCCTACATCATGCCCAACGGCCAGCGGAAAAATACCGGGATTAAATATCACAAAATCACCGGTCGCGGATTGGGTTTAGGCGATAAACAGTTGTACGATCCTTACTGGGCAAGGGAAAAAGCAGCCGAACACGCCAGCAACTTTGCTTTTAACCGGGAACGCCAAGTCGAACACCTCAACGGCATTATGCAGCGTCCCCCGATTATTGTTTCGCCTTACGACGCCGAACTTTTCGGTCACTGGTGGTACGAAGGGCCTTGGTTCTTAGATTACCTGTTCCGCAAGAGTTGGTACGACCAAAATACCTACGAGATGACGCACTTAGCCGATTATTTGCGGGGAAATCGGACTCAGCAAGTGTGCCGCCCGTCTCAGTCTAGCTGGGGTTTCCGGGGTTTCCACGAGTATTGGCTCAACGATACCAATGCTTGGATTTACCCGCACTTGCACAAAGCTGCGGAACGGATGATTGAGTTGGGAAGCATGGAACCTGCGGATGAGTTGCAGTGGCGCGCTTTGAACCAGGCGGCGCGGGAAGTGCTGCTAGCTCAATCTTCTGACTGGGCATTTATCATGCGTACAGGGACGATGGTGCCCTATGCAGTGCGCCGGACTCGATCGCACTTAATGCGCTTTCACAAGCTTTACGATGAAGTGAAAGAAGGGAAAGTTGATTCGGGTTGGTTGGAGAAGGTTGAGGAGATTGATAATATTTTCCCTGAAATTAACTATCGCGTTTATCGATCGCTTTAAGTCTCGTTTCCCCTCCCATCCTGTCCCCCCAGCCCTGCTTAAGGGAGGGACAGGATGTTAATTAAAATTATAGGTGATGGGGCGATCGCCATGAGTGGAATGAGAGGGGCAATCTTTGGTTGAGAGTGTGAGTGCGATCGCATTTTTGGTCTGGAAAGGTCGATCGCACTTTATCTCTTTTTCTCCACGCGCAGGCGATCGCACAACACAATGTAGTCAAACAGCATTTTGAGCTGAGGAACGGTTGACAATAAAGAATTACTGGTGAATAATTTCAACTATCTTAGCGATCTCCTCGTTCAACTTCTCAGGTTTCAGCTTACCAGCTTTATAAAGTATAATTTATTGGTCAGCGGTAAACAAGCGATTAGGTCTAATGTTGCTCGTTTGGTTAAGTCCGCCCTCGCTAAAATCACTACTTTCAAGGGTAATAGCATAGCGATCGGCGAGCGTCTGGCTAGTAATCTGACAAAGAATTAGATCGTCTCCTGCCAAAGTTGCTATGACTAAAGCCGGTCGGCGCTTGGCTTGTGTTAAATCTGAAAATGGGAAAGGAACCACTATCACATCACCTTTTACAAATTCTGCCATGCTTCATCCTCCTCTAATCTTAACCAGTCTTTTTGCAAAGAAGATTCACTGAGCAGGCTTGCTTCTAACTTATCTTTATCATACTTGGCTTTGAGGAATTGCAGAAAATCCCAAACTTCTTCTAATATAAATTCTGGAATATTCTCCACTTCTTTAATGAGCAATTCTTTAGCGTTCATGTCATTTACCTATAAAGACATAGTAACTGTTAATCTATAATAGCATCCTTGAGATTAGCAGCGCTCAGTTGCGATCGCTCCCAATCTTCATGACCGACGGACTACCGCAAGCAGCCCGCCAAATTCCGACCGAGAGGTAGATCCATGCAAACTACTAATCTAGAGAAATTATCTGCTGCTGACGCTCAATCCATCCTCGCTTACCTACCCGATCGCATCCGCATCGCCCTCATTACCCGCGCGGCGGCTATTGAGTATTCCATCGAAGCTGTCGTTGGGCGATCGCACTTTATGTCTTTTTCTCAACGCGCAGGCTATCGCTCTTTTTGGCCTGAAAATGGCTATCGCCGATGCCAGCAAATAGCCACCGAATTAGAAAGAAAGCTGCCAGAATTCACTCAAATAGAAGCGGAACCAAATCGATAAATTTAACTCGCGAAGTTAAAGCAATTGTTAGTTGAAATCAGAACCCCAATATTTGATTGTGCTAAATAATTGCAGCATTTGCCAGGATACAGCAATATTGCTGATATTAATGCGAAAAATTATTATATCGAAAGTAATCCTAAAATCAAAAGTTTTTCCATTGAAGGCGACAACTGGTGTTTTTGCTGAAGTTCCTGAGTTTGTGATCGCGCAAATATAAAAGCCAAGTTTAAAAATTCTTAAACTACCTGATTGCTACTCAAGATTTGTTCCAGCAGACAACATCCACAATTTGCGGGATGTTGGAAATCGAACAGGTGGAATTGAACCGGAAGAAGAGAGGGAACGTCAGCGCGATCGCGAACAAATGAATTATACAAGCAAAAGGAACAAGATCAGGAAGAGCGCGATCGAGAACAAATGGAAATCGACAGCAATAACGAAGACAAATAAACAAAAAACCGGGTTTCTGATCAAACCCGGCTACTAGGAGTACAAGCGATATTAACACAGCTCAAACCTCAATTCTTTAATAACTTCATCCCCATTTTCACCTTGTCCAAAATCGTCTTTTGCGAGACACAAGTAATCAGACAAAGCTTGCCGCAATTCAAAGTATCGCGGCGGACTTCCTGAGCTTTTTCGCCGTACCAAATCTCGCTGGCGCTGGCGCTTTTCACATTGCCAATCACCGGAAACTCATCGCACAATTTCACATCGCCGCGCGTATCTATCCAGTAATTTCGCAGTCCAACGCGACAAGGACGAGTTGAATCAGGAGCTTTTTCTTCCGCAAAGTGAGGAATCATCAATCGCAACACTTCATCGCTGTTCATAATCGGAGCACCGTTCTTCTTCATTTCAATTAGGCGCTCGATTACCTGTGAAAATTCCTCCATGTCTTCTTTTTCAATCCACAATTCCTCGTATGTTTCTGGCGTCCAGCGGTTGACGGGTTGGAAGTTCACCGTCGTCGCCCCAATTCCCTGAGCCCAGGTGACTATTTCCGGGAGGTGGCGGAAATTGAGTCGGTTCATCGTCGGTTTGACGTTGATCGGAAACAGGACGTTCTGTTTTTCTTGTTCTTCGCGCAGATAACCGATTCCTTTAGAAAGCCGATCGAACAATCCCGGTTGACCTCGCAAATAATCGTGCAGTTCTGCATTCGGCCCGTCAACTGACATATTCACATTAAAAGGACGAGCAGCGACAGTTTTGGCTGCGTTTTCCCTGGTCATGCAATAGCCGTTGGTGGTGACGCCGGCGTGAATGCCATTTTTATTGGCAAAGGCCAGCAAGTCTAGAAAACCTTTTTTAATATAAGGTTCGCCGCCGCTAAAGTTGATTGAAAATTCGCCCACAAATTCTTTGACGCTCAAGAGGGCATTTTGCCATTCTTCGATCGTCATTTCGTCTTTATATTCTTTGAGTCGCCAATACTCGCACTGGCGGCATTTAACATTGCAGCGCTCGTTGACAATCCCGTAAAAAGTGACTGGGCTTGTCACGTCGTATCCTGTATTGATCCGCAGCGATTCGGCCACTGCACTCTTGGTGTGCTTGACGCCCAGTCTCGATAATGTTAAAGCATCCATGTCTTTTTTTCCTTACGTGTTGTTAGCTAGGTCAATTCCTCGATCCCTCTTTTGTGCGTATAATTACGTATTCCTGATTACGTATTCCTTTTGAGTAGGTATGCCCCATCCTAAGTGTTCGGTTTGGCTATGGCTAGATGTTTGTCAAATATTTATAATATTAAAACTTGTAACATATTAGTATTTATAATCAATCGAGCGATATTTTTTGTGAAAAAATGAAGTTGGCTTAAAAATTGCCAAAGTATATGAGCTTAAGATTGACTTTTATTAATAATTGTAATTTGTGTTTAAAATTGGTTAAATAACTTAATACGTGGTCTCAGTAAAACTACTTAAATAAGCGGTATCTATAATTTATTTTTATAGTGAAATGAGCAGCCAGTACAGCAGTTAACTTCACACAAGCTTTACAATATGGGAATTTAAGTATTTACACGGCAAAAAATGGCGACAAACATGGGACGATATTTGCACGTAGTGAAATTGTTCTGGGGTGCGGCGATCTCCGCGGAACTAGAATACCGAATCAACTTTATCCTCGCGGCCATCAGCAGCCTCGGAAATCTTGCGGGCAGCTTGTTTGGGCTGTTTTTGTTCTACCGTACCGGTTACACGTTTTCGGGCTATTCATGGGAAGAGGCTTTAGTTGTACTCGGTATTTTCACGATTTTGCAGGGGTTTTCGTCAACGTTTCTAGCACCTAACCTCAGCCGTATTGTCGATCGAGTGCAGCAAGGTACTCTCGATTTCGTACTCCTCAAACCCATCAGTTCCCAATTCTGGCTATCTGCAAACACAGTTTCGCCTTGGGGAATCCCAGATTTAATCTTGGGCACCGTGTTGCTGCTGTATGCTGCTAACAAATTGGGAGTAGCAATCGGCAACTATTTTTTAACAGCAATACCGCTGTTATTCGGAACTATTACTCTTTACAGTATATGGTTTATGTTAGGGGCAACCAGCATTTGGTTTGTCAAAATTTACAATGTTACCGAAGTTCTCGAAGGATTGTTAGAAGCGGGTAGATTTCCAATGGCAGCTTATCCCGCAGCTTATCGATTTTTCTTCACTTTCGTAGTTCCCGTTGCCTTCTTGACGACTGTGCCTGCAGAAGCCATGCTGGGGAGAGGTGAAATCGTTTGGATCGCAGGGGCGGGAATATTGGCGATCGGACTTTTGTTAGCTTCCCGCTACTTCTGGCAATTTGCACTCCGCTTTTACACCAGCGCTTCCAGCTAGTTAATTAGCTAGGTACACATAAATATCGCGTGGGGGGGCGTGTGCGTGAAACGGTTAACTCGCTTCTACAAAAGTTCCTTGCCTTACCCGCTATTACAAATCTCTACCAAATATTTTTTTCCTATCTACTTATATACTTTAAAAAAATGTAAAATTTAAACATATCCTTAGATAGTTGAAATCTCAACAGTAAATAAACCACGCAAACGAAGGCAAATCAATGAAAAGAAAAAAACTGGGTAACAGTAATTTTACTATCAGCGCGATCGGTCTTGGAGGTATGCCAATGTCCTTAAGCAGCCGGCCGCCCGAAGATCAATCAATTGCGGTAATTCACCGCGCCCTCGATTTGGGTGTCACCCTAATTGACACCGCAGATTCCTACTGCCAAGATGAATCCGACAAACACCACAATGAGCAACTGATTGCCAAAGCTTTGGAACAGTACACCGGAGATACTCGGGCCGTTACTGTCGCCACTAAAGGCGGCTTAATGCGGCCTCAAGGTGCATGGACGCGCAACGGCAATCCCCACCATTTGCGCCAGACAATTCGCGAAAGTTTTGAAGCGTTGGGCGGCCAGAAACCGATCGACCTTTGGCAATATCACTCGCCCGATCCCGCTTATACCATCGAAGCAGCCCTAGCACCCGCAAAAGAAGCAGTAGAAGCCGGAATGATTCGATTTATTGGAGTGTCCAACTTTTCTGTAGAGCAGATCAAACGTGCCCGCGATACAGTAGAAGTTGTCTCCGTGCAGAATCAATATAATCCGTGGCACAGACAGCCGGAATCAGACGGCGTTCTGGAATATTGCGAAACCGAAAAACTGACATTTTTTCCTTGGAGCCCTTTGGGAGGAAGCCGCCGCGTCACCAGCTTGCAAGATATGCCCGCGATCGCCAAATTAGCAGCAGAAAAAAACGTTTCAGTTTACTGTATAGTATTAGCTTGGTTGATGGCTCAATCGCCTTGCGTCGTTCCGATTCCCGGTGCGACCAAAGTATCGAGTATTGAGGACTCTGTGCAGGCGCTCGAAGTTAAATTGACTGACGAGGAATTGCAACAAATTGCCGTAAGTTAAGTATATCAGGGCAAAAAAACAATAGAACAGGCTTTCCGGCCTGTTCCACTAGAACTTTATTGTGGGGTGGGTTGGAAAACCCGCCCTTGAAAGTGAGATTTAATGAGTAAAGTTGACATTTTTTGAGGAATTGAGTTTAATGGAAGCTAATCAAGTGAATGCCGATCGAGACGTAGCAATTGAACATCAAAACGTACCTGTCGCCCATGAAGGACTGCACAACTTTTTATACAGTTCCGACTCAGAACACAACGCCGTTGCTGCAACTGCGGCATTAGAAAATGACGGCACGCAAGTAATGTCGATCGATACCTGGCGCGATTTGGCAACTAACGCGAAAGTCGCCGGCGTGTACGCTGTAATGGACACTTCCCGCAACACTCAGTTTATCGGTTATTCGCGAAATATCCTGCTTTCAATCAACGGTCACATCGCCCAAAACGGCGTCGAAAATTGCGCTTTCCTGCGGGTGCAAACTTTCAAATTCCCGAAGCGGGAAGAAATGGAAAGTTTGCGGGATGCTTGGATAGCAGAAATTGGCAGCATTCCGCCTGGGAACGTTGCTGACAGCGAAATGTGGGCGGCTACGGTAGGTCAAGCAGCGCGCGCTGCTATGTCTGCAGAAGAACAAAAAGCTTATGAGGAAAAGAAGCTGAAATTGCGTAAAGCAATGGCAGATTCTAGTCTTACCAAAGAGTTAGAAACAGCAGCCAAAAATGACGGCGAACGCGCTAAGGATTTGGAAGCGGCTGTTAACAATGATGATTGGAGTGCGGTGATTCAATCGCAAACCCAGGAAACAAAGTCCCGCAAATAAAATTAGCTGCTACATAAACTTTCCTCCGCCGTAAAGTGGACTGGAAGAGCATCAAATCCAAAGGGCGGGTTTATCTATTTCCTGATTTACCTATAAATATTTAGGGTAAAACCCGCCCCTACTAACTAATGACTAATGACTAATGACTAAATTACTAATGACTAATTTTTCGTTCTTTAACTAAAGTCAAACTTACCCATTCACCCCGATCGTTGTAACTGCGAATCATCCGAAACCGCAAGTCAGGTTCTACCAACCAACCTGCCTCGAAAAATATAGGTTTTCTGGGTTCAATCTTGACAGGTAAAGTGCAAGAACCACCGTCAGGAAGCAGCACAACTTGCACGGGCAAAGCACCTTCGTTAAAGTGCAGAACTGAACCGTCAATGCGGGCGCTAGAAGTGATAACACTAGCATTACTGCCAAAAGTGATTTTGTGCACTAGGCGATCGCTACTTTCCAAATGCAATTGTAAATTGGTAGAATAGGAATCAGGAGAACGCCAATCTGGATACATTGTCACCGCCTCGCCCTGCCACTCTCCCAGCAAAGCCTCAACAGTTAAAGGCGGACGTTCAGGGACATTTTTATCCGGCTGTTTTTCCCGAATTAAGGTAAGGTTTGATAAATTGCCGTCGGTATTGTATGTCACAGGGAAGCGCAACCGACGATAATTGTAGATAAAACCAAACTCAGCACCGCACTCAGAAAAAGGCGCTAGTTGAATAGTACCCTGAGAAAAAGCTCCATTCTCAAAAAATAGGATATCTCGTCCCAAAGCTTGATACTCTCGAATAAGTTCGCTCACTTCCGGTTCGCCGACACCGCTAGGATTTGGGGAAAAGCGACGGAGTTTCAATCGCACAGTTTTGTTGTCATTGAAACCTTCAAGAGAAATAATACTAGGAGTATCTTGAAGTACCTCTCCTCGCGGGGATAACTGGGTAAAGGAACCGTGCCATTCTCCCAAGTTTTGCAGAAAGTTTTCCCATTGTGATACCATATTCTTACCTTTGGATATATGTCTAAAAATAGAATTATAACTCTGCTGACGGATTTTGGATTAAGCGATGTTTATGTGGGAGTGATGAAAGGTGCGATCGCCCAAATTAACCCGCAGTTAAAAGTCATTGACATTACGCACCAAATACCATCTCAAAATATTGCGGCTGCGAGGTTTTGTTTGATGACTGCTTTTGCTTATTTTCCGTCGGAAACCGTACACGTTGCTGTCGTCGATCCGGGGGTGGGAAGCAAGAGACGCCCGGTTGCGATTAAATGTGCTAATTGCTTTCTTGTCGGGCCGGATAACGGGTTGTTTAGCGGGGTGTTGAGTCGGGAAAGTGCGATCGCCTCTGTCGAACTCACGAATTCTCAATACTGGCGCACGCCTCAACCCAGCAGCACTTTTCACGGTCGCGATATTTTTGCTGCAGCGGGTGCTCACTTGGCGAACGGGGTGGCGTTGGAAGAGTTGGGAGGGGCGATCGACCCTGCAAGTTTAGTAGAGTTAGAGATACCAAATTGTGCCGTTACAGCCACAGGTATAGAAGGCTGTGTTCAATATGTCGATCGCTTTGGCAACCTAATTACTAATATCCCCAATAATTGCATTATAGGTAACAATTGGTCATTGACAATTAGCAATAGTTCTGATGCAATTCGCATCCCCAGCGGTAAAACCTACAGCGACACCGAACCGGGCGATTTAATTGCCATAACTGGTTCTGACGGTTGGGTAGAAATTGCCGTTAATGGCGGCAGCGCTCAATCTGTATTAAAATTGGAATGCGGAGCGATCGTGCAATTGCTTTTTGAAACTAACAATTAAAATTATCTCTTTCAGTCCCTCTCTGCTGGAGAATTGTTCGTGTAGAAGCGATTTCAATAGACTGTTTCATATCTGAAATAAAAGTTTGACTGTTTAGCGCAATTAAAAACAATAATTATTAACTTCAAAAAGTAGCCTATTTTGAGGTAAAATCAATCCTGATGCTTCCTCAGTTAACAATTGGTTGTATATTGTATCCGCTTGCCAAAAAGATTCTTGAGGCAAAAATCTAAATATTGATGCAGCAACATATTGTTTTTCTTTTTCAAAGCTTATCCAGTTTCTTGACAATTGTTCTGCTGCATAACCCGTAGTATTAGAACCCGAAAAAATATCTACTACCAAGTCTCGCGGTTCAGTAAGAAAATTGATAAAAAATGTCGGTAATTTTTGGGGGAAACGTGCCGGATGCGCCTTAACATTAAACTCTTTGCACCAACGCAAGTATTGAGAATTACTTTCCGAATTAGAAATTTCTAGCAAATTAGATGGAATAGCACCTCCATTATCTTTGGCAAATCGATCGCTAATATTGTGACCGGAAGGACGTTCTTTGGGCGTGTAAAATTCATCAGCATTTTTCAAAAGTTTTTTCATTCTCTCAGAATACTCTACTTTGACTTTAGTAATATTCGCTTGAGGGTGATTTGTTTTGGAAAGCCACCAAACAGTATTCACAGAATCTTTTGCCCGGATTTTCTTTTTATTCACCCACTCTATAGGAGATGGAAGTTTTGAAGGATTAAACCAGAAAAACTCTTGAGCAAGTTTAAATTCATATTCGTCACATAACCTAATAAGTACGCGGTAATTATACAGCGAGCGTACAGGTATCCCTTTTTGATAAGCACCTCCAAGGTCTATAACAAAACTTCCAGTATCCTTAAGAACTCTTTTAATTTCTGGAGCAAAACCCAGCAGCCAATCAACATATAAATCTTGATCTTGATTTCCATAACTCTTTTGGCGTTGCAATGCAAAAGGAGGGGATGTAATCACCAAATCTACAGAATTGCTAGCAAGACTATTCAGGAGATGAAGAGAATCTCCCAAATAAGATTGACCGTATTGGGTGGTGTAAATTGGGGCGGGCAAAATGTTACTCATGCTTAATTTAGATTAGCTTAAGGTACAACAGACACAGCCTACTGTCATTCTATCAAAATCCGTACTTTCAGTCCTAGTAAATCCGTACTTTCAGTACGTTGTGTTGTGTATAACTTCTTCGTACCATGCAAAAAGCGAACTGAAAGTTCGTTTTTATCAATTGTGAGGGGTATGAATTACAAAGAAGCCAGACAACAATTTGCGGCCAAGGTAAGTCAGTTACGCAGAGAAAAAAGGATGACACAGGACGAGTTAGCAGAACTCATAGACAAGACTACTGACTATATCAGCTTATTGGAACGCGGTGAAAGATCGCCATCCTTTGAAGTTATTTTCGCTCTAGCTGAAGCGCTCGATGTACCCGCTACTTATTTAATCAGTTTTAGCCAAAGCGGCGAGAGTACAGCTCTCATTAACACCCTAATAGCTGAACCAGTTTCTCCGTCAGTTGTAGAACCTGTTGAAGAGGCTGTTACCACGGAAGCAGAACGCATTTCAGATGCTAAACGGCTAGAAAATGCTATGAAAAGCATCCAAGAATTGCAAAATCTGGCTAGTGAATATGGTATTGCGGATATTTTTCAAGATAACGGGGGAAAGACTTTACAGTTATTAATCCTTTTAGGGCTGCGGATATCGCCTGGAGGTGAAGGAAACGATGCTATTGATGCTGAAGGAAAAGAATACGAACTTAAAACAATAAATGTTGCTCTCAATAGAAGCGGTGGGGTCACTACTCACCATCATTTGAATGAAATTATACTTGACAAATATCGCAGAGTAGAAGCTTGGTATATTGGACTGTATGAAGGCATAACTCTCAAAGAGATTTATAAACTTACACCGGAAATGCTGGAACCTAAATTTAAAGAATGGGAAGAAAAGGTCAGGCTAAAAAACGAGCCGCTAAACAATCCTAAAATTCCCTTAAAGCTAGTAAAAAAAGGGCAACTTGTCTACTCTTACAGTAAATAATAGTTGCCCGATAGTGTTTAAAGGGGATTAGGTTGTGTTTGTGTAGAAACGATACGTTGCCTACAGGTAGCGACTTTTACACTCAAGCTACCACGAAATTAACCAACTTTCCTGGCACCACAATTACCTTTTTAATCTCCTTACCTTCCAGGTGACGCTTGGCTAATTCCGACTCGCGAGCAAACTTTTCCAAAGCAGCTTTATCAGCGCCAGAAGGCACTTGAATTGTGCCGCGAGTCTTGCCCATAACTTGAATTACCAGCGTAATTTCATCGGTAATTAAGGCAGAAGCATCCACACTCGGCCACGTTTGCGTATGTACCGATTCACTGTTACCAGTATTGTGCCACAATTCATCAGCAATATGCGGCGCAAAAGGCGCTAACAAGCGAATCAAAGTGTTAATTCCTTCTGCATAAATTGGCGAATCTTTACATTTAGCATCATTCAAAGCATTGCTGAGTTTCATCATTTCAGAAACTGCAGTATTGAACTGATAATCACCCTCCAAATCGTCGCTCACTTCCTTAATTGCAGTGTGAATTGCCCGCCGCAAATCCTTCTCAGGTTTACTTAAAACCTCTTTCTCCCCCCCTTCGCAAGGGGGGGCTGGGGGGGGTGAGCCAAACTCTGTAACCACGCGCCAAACGCGATTTAAAAAGCGAAATTGCCCTTCCACATCAGCGTCGTCCCACTCCAAATCTTTCTCTGGCGGCGCTTTGAATAAAATAAACATCCGCGCCGTATCTACCCCATATTTGCCCATAACTTGCAAGGGGTCAACACCATTGTATTTTGATTTGGACATCTTCTCGTAGAAGACTTCCAAAGCTTCGCCAGTTTGAGGATCTTTGGGATTGGCGGGGTCTATATCTGCTGGGGGAACGTATTTGCCAGTAACAGGATTTTTATAGGCCATTGCTTGCACCATGCCTTGAGTTAACAGGCGTTTAAATGGTTCGTCACAATTGATCAAACCCCGATCGCGCAAAACCTTGGTAAAGAACCGCGAATACAGCAAGTGCAAGATTGCGTGTTCGATGCCGCCCACATATTGATCTACTGGCATCCAATCATTTGTCTTCGCCGTATCGAAGACTTGCTCTTGATTTTGAGCATCGGGATAGCGCAAGAAATACCACGAAGAATCGATAAAAGTATCCATCGTGTCTGTTTCCCGCTTCGCCGCAGTGCCGCAACTCGGACAAGGAACGTTTACCCATTCTTCCATCTTTGCCAAGGGCGAACCTTTGCCCGTAAATTCTACATTTTCCGGCAACAATACGGGCAAATCCGATGCGGGGACGGGGACTGTTCCGCAGGTGGGACAGTGAATTACGGGAATCGGAGCGCCCCAATAACGCTGTCTGGAAATTAACCAATCTCTCAAGCGGTATTGCACTCGCGCTTTGCCGCAACCTGCATCTTCGGCATATTTAATTATGGCTGCTTTGCCTTTAATTGAATCCATGCCGTTGAAGCTTTCGGAATTAATCATAATTCCTGGTTCGGTGTAAGCTTCCGTCAGCGGAACTTCATCATCATCCACAATTACTACTTTAATTGGCAGTTGATATTGAGTGGCAAATTTGAAATCTCGTGTGTCGTGGGCTGGTACTCCCATGACTGCGCCGGTGCCGTATTCGTACAGCACATAATCGGCAATCCAAATGGGGATTTCTTCGCCGTTGAAAGGATTGATTGCTTTGCCGCCAGTGGGGATGCCCCGCTTTGGTTTGTCTTCGGCTGTGCGATCGATCTCGCTTTGGGCGGCAACTTCTTTGATGAAGGTTTCTACGGCGGCTTTTCTGTCTGCGGTTGTCACGCGCTGAGTTAGTGGATGTTCCGGCGCTAAAACAAGGTAACTGACGCCGTAAACTGTATCGGGACGTGTGGTGAAAACGGCGATTTTTTCATCCATTCCGACAATCGGAAATTCTAAGTAAGCGCCGACTGATTTGCCGATCCAGTTGGCTTGCATTAATTTGACTCTTTCTGGCCAATCTGGCAATTTGTCTAAGTCGTTTAATAACTGTTCGGCGTAATCGGTAATTTTGAGGAACCACTGCCGCAATAATTTGCGCTCGACTTTGGCACCGGAACGCCAGGAACGACCTTCGTTATCTACTTGTTCGTTTGCTAAGACTGTTTGATCTATGGGGTCCCAATTAACTGCGGCTTCTTTTTGATATGCTAATCCTGCTTCTAAAAATTGTAAGAAAATCCATTGAGTCCACCGATAATAATCGGGAGAACAAGTTGTAACTTCTTTTGTCCAATCAAAGGAAATGCCGAGACGGCGAAATAAGCCTTTCATTTGGGCAATATTTTCATACGTCCATTTTGCCGGGGGAATTCCGCGCTCGATGGCGGCATTTTCTGCGGGTAAACCAAAAGCGTCCCACCCCATCGGATTCAATACCCGATAACCTTGCATTCGCTTGAGTCTGGCAATTACATCGATGATTGTGTAGTTGCGGACGTGGCCCATGTGCAGGTTTCCCGACGGGTAGGGAAACATGGATAAGGCATAAAATTTAGGCTTTTGGGTATCTTCTGGCATCTGGTCTAAGTTTTGCTCAGCCCATGTCTGCTGCCATTTTTCTTCTATGGATTGGGGGTTATATCTGGAATCCACAATAATTGCTCCGTGCAGGGTTTAGTAATGTTTGCTTCAGTATTTTTACACATTCAAGGGGCTTCGATTCTGCTTTTTCTGAGCTCCAAGGATTTTGGCTCAAATCTCTGTATTATATATTGTAGTATATAGGGTTTGAGTGCAGGGCGATCGGCCAAATATCCCCGTTCGCCCTGAAAAAAGTAAATAACTGCCATCCCCAGAAACCCGATTTCTTTGACAAACCGGGTTTATTCTCCTAGTTCGAGCTTAGATGCTATCAGGATCGATGTTCAATTCGCGCAGTTTGGCGGCTAAACGTTCCGCTTTTTGAGCTTCTTGTTCGGCCCGCTGCGAGGCTTCTTCTGCGCGCTGAAATTCTTGTTCGGCGCGCCGTCGCTCTACTTCTCGCTGTTCATCTAATTCGGAATAGGAAAGAAACTTTTGTCCATCAGGTCGATAAATTTCTAACCCTTCCGAACCCAACTCAAACCGCACTCCCAATCTTGGACTTATCCATCCCTCCATCGGTTCAATTACTTCTAAGATTCCCTCAATTCTTTGCCAGCCTTCTAATTCATTTCTTTCGGGATCGTAAAGGTAATACTCCTCAACTCCATGACGCTGGTAAAATGAAAGTTTCTTATTCATTTTGGTTTGGCGGTCGTTATGGGAGCGAATCTCAAAGACGACTTGAGGAGCAATATTGTCCTCTCGATATTGTATGTAAGAAGGCCGATCGCCCTTTGGTCTGCCAAACACCACCATCGTATCAGGTGCTTGAGAAATATCGGGTCTGCCCTCAACCGGATACCAGAGTAAATCGGCTGCTGCAAAAACGTTTGGGTCATTCTTAAACAGCGATTCGCAACCTTCTTTAATTTTGACAATTAATTGGTATTGAATGGTGCTTTCTGCCATTGGTTGACCGTCGCTGGATGGATAAATAATTTCTTCGGTTGTGACTTGCATTGTGGTTGTCTCCGAGAAGTATCTGAGCTTAATTATACTATTGTTTGAAGCAGCTACTGGGGTCGGAAACGGCACTGCCTTTTCCAGAATGACCTAATATTCAAAATAGCGTGCAGCGGCGCTTCAAAGCTGCTTGCAAAAGAGTGTTGTACAGTTTTTCCTTAACAGTATAAGCGCCGAATCTTTCCAAGTGCGGATTGTTCATTTGAGCGTCGAACATCAGATAAGATCGATCGCGCAATCTCTCCACCAACTTCACCATCGCCACCTTAGAACCCTCGGGAATTCGGTAAAACATCGACTCCCCAATAAACGCACCGCCGATCGACAATCCGAGAATACCGCCCGCCAACTCGTCCCCGCACCAAGTCTCGAAGCTGTAAGCCCAACCGGCCTCATACAAACCCCAGTAAATCTTCTTGAGTTCCTTAGAAATCCAAGTCGTTTCGCGATCGGCACAACCCTCAACCACCGCCCCAAAATCGCGGTTCACAGCCACCGAAAATCGATTTTGATTGATTTGGCGACGCAGGGATTTCGGATAGGTAAATCTTTCATCCAGGGGAATCAGCGCCCGCTGACGGCTCGAATACCACCCCAAACTTTCCTCGCCGTCATTTGCCATCAAGAAATAGCCTTGCGCGTATCCTTGTATAATTGTCGGTATATCATATTGCATATATTTATCAGTTGTCATTTCTCAGTTAACTTTTCAAAGTCAACATTAGCAATTAGGAATAATCATGTCTGAAACCATCGAACCTATTACCTTACCGCCCGCCAAAAACCCCGAACAAGAAGGCCAATGGCTCCAACAAACGCTGCTGGCATGGCTAGACTCCGAGTTTATCCCAGAAGCAGCCAACCAGCAAATAGCTAAAAGAGCTGCCCAAATCTATGTCCGCCAGCGCATGGAAGGCGAAAATGACGTGGGCAGCCTCGTAATTGCGATCGTCACCGAAATGCAGGCCTATGATTTTTCTAAAAGCTTCTACGGCGAATTTGCGATCGCCAACGCCGTCAGCGACTTGTTACTCGATAGTCTCGGCATCGATAAATGCTGTGGCCAGTGAAGCAAGAAGGAGGAAAATTTAACTCATAAGTCTGAAACAAGAATCAACCCCAAACATAATCTTGCCGATTATTTATAAGTTTTTTTTCCTTCTTCCTTCTTCCTTTTTCTTTAGAATAAATCTCCAGAAACACGACAATTTCAGAAAAACATCATCCGTGTATCCGTGTCATCATCCGTGTCGTGCCTTCTTTCTCGTGCTACCAGCTAGACTTCACAACACCCGGCAAAAGACCTTCGTGAGCCATTTCTCGCATCATGTTGCGAGACAGTCCGAAGTCACGATAGTAACCTCTGGGCCGTCCAGTTGCCCAGCAGCGGTTCCGCAAGCGAGTCCGCGAACTGCTGCGGGGTAGCTGTTGTAGTTGGCGGTGAATCGCCATTTTGTCCATCTGATTGTTAGCTTGGTCAAACTGGTCTTTCAGGTCTTCCCGCTTGTCGGCGTACTTGTCTACGAGTCTTTGGCGCTTTTTCTCGCGCTCGACCATGCTCTTCTTAGCCATAATCTGTTGATATCCTTAGATTAATCACAATCTACTATTTTACTATATTTTGGTGATTTTGGATCGCTTTTATTGGAATTATTTCTTTTGTCAACAAGATTTTTAGCAACAGGCAAGATGCCTGTTCCACAATCACTCAATTTTTTTAGCAACAGGCAAGATGCCTGTTCCACAATCACTCAATTTTTTTAGCAACAGGCAAGATGCCTGTTCCACAAT
>NZ_JAUBTU010000023.1:0-4755 GCF_036705085.1 Microcoleus sp. B6-A1 | reverse complement strand
CACTCAATTTTTTTAGCAACAGGCAAGATGCCTGTACTTAACCTTGGTGCAACACCAAACTATTAGCAGAAGGGCACAAATCTGCAAGTTCGCAAATATTGCAAGCCGGATTTCTCGCATTACAAACTGCCCTGCCGTGATAAACCAACCGAATCGACCAATTTTCCCAATCCGGCTGCGGCAACAATATCATCAAATCCCGCTCGATCCTTATAGGATCGGTATGTTCGGTCAATCCCAAACGCTGAGTCAAACGTTTGACGTGAGTGTCTACCGTCACGCCCATATTAATACCAAAAGCGTGAGCGAGAACAACATTAGCGGTTTTGCGGGCAACTCCGGGCAATTCTAGTAGCAGTTCCATCCGCTGCGGCACTTGATTGTTAAATTTATTGACGATCGCCTGACAAGCACCTTTAATATTTTTAGACTTATTCCGGTAGAAACCAGTCGATCGCACCAGACTTTCCAATTCTTCTAAATCAGCATTTGCCAAAGCCACCGCATCGGGAAAACGCTCAAACAAAGCCGGCGTTACCAAATTTACTCGATCGTCCGTACACTGAGCCGAGAGAATCGTCGCCACCAGCAACTGCACGGGAGTTTCGTAGTTGAGAGTGCAAGGAGCTTCTGGATAGAGGCGTTTGAGGCGAATCAGAATTTCGAGCGATCGTTGTTTTAAACTTAACTTTTTAGTCATTAGTCATTAGTCATTAGTCATTAGTCATTAGTCATTAGTCATTAGTCATTAGTCATTAGTCATTTGTTATTTGTTTTTAACTTCCAGGCTCTGCCCGGGAATCGATATCCAGAGGCTCTGCCTCACTTGCGGAGGAAAAAAAGGAGAGGGAAAAACAGGAAAATAGGAAAAGGGAAAAGTAGGGATAATTCTTCCTTCTTCCTTCTTCCTGAAATCCGTTACATCCGTTACATCCGTCGAGCGAATCCGTTGCCGAACTTCCTTCTTCCTGAAATCCGTTACATCCGTTACATCCGTCGAGCGAATCCGTTGCCGAACTTCCTTCTTCCCTCTTCCTTCATTTACTATTGCATGAAATTTCGCAAATCAAACCCAGCCAAATTAGCAGTATCGCGAATAATCAAGAAAACTCCCAAACCCAGCAACAACACCAAACCAGTCTGCATGACATTTTCCTGAATGCGGTTCGGCAGAGGCTTGCCCCGCAGTCCTTCTATTAACAGAAAAGCTAGCTGACCGCCGTCCAAAGCAGGTAAAGGCAAGATATTAATCACAGCCAAATTGACGCTAATTAACACCGCATACTGAAACAAACTCGCAGCATCCGATTTCGCAATCCCTGCACCAATCGCCACAATCGCCACAGGCCCGGACAACTTGTCGGCAGTCTGGCTGAAATTGCTAAGTAACTGCCCGAAACCTTGAACCGTCAGCACCACAATCCGCTCAAATTCTTTGGCGGCCTTGCTAAACGCCTCTACAAATCCGGCCCTCTGCCGCACCACAGTGCCGTTAGAAGTTAGCTGCACGCCAATGCGACCTTTGCCGTCGGGCGACTCTTCAGGAGTTACTGTCACCACAAATTTTTGTTCTTGGCGCTGAATTTCCAACGCTAGGGGTTGGTTGGGATGATCTTGGATTGCTGCGACCAATAATTTGACTGCTTCGCCGGAAGCGCCCAATTCCTTGCCGTCAACAGACAGAACAACGTCGCCCGATCGAATTCCCGCTTGTTTGGCGGCCGAACTGACTTCCGCAGCGACTTCCGGGACTTTAACTCCCGGTAGGTAGTTCATTTCTGCCGCGCCGACAGTACCCAATTGCACCACCAACAGGAAGTAAGCAAAAATTAAGTTGGCAATTACCCCTGCGCTAATGACGATCGCCCGATCGAGCACAGGGCGATTTTTGAGCAAATTCGGGTCATTTGGGGGAATTGTACTGTCGGGATCGTCGTCCGGGAAACCCACGAAACCTCCCAGGGGAAAGGCGCGGAGGGCGTATTCAGTTTCCGGGCCTTGGTACTTCCAGAGGATGGGCCCGAAACCAATAGAGAACCGGTTGACGTGGATGTGTTGAAGTCTCGCCGCCAAGAAGTGGCCGAGTTCGTGAACGACAATCAAGATACCTAAAACTGCGATCGCTGCCAAAACTGACATGAAGGATTCCACTAACACTTTTACTGGACTTTGATTTATTTTAATATCTTTTTAATATCGGTGGCTTCGGAGCGGCAATTTTCAGTCAAACTGGAAGATGGAGTTTTTGTCGGAAGTCCCGGCTGCTGCGATCGACCCGACGCTGCCAAACCGATCGCGCGATCGTACCTGAGTTTACCTCTAAAACCCATTCCCATTACCAATTCCCTATTACAAATTACCCATTACCAATTCCCAGTTACCCATTCGCCATTATGAAAGACACTTCTTTGAATATTATCGCTATTTCTATTTTTGCCATCACCGTTTCAATATTGTTGGGGCCCCTATTCAACTTGCCAGAAGCCGTACCTGCGATCGCCACTTTTTGCCTGTTGGGGCTAGCCACCCTCGACAGTTTCCAGTGGCAAGGTCAAGGCGGTACTATTTTATTAGATTGGCTGGGGGGAACTTCCAAACAAAAGCGCGATCGTATCCTTCACCACGAAGCCGGACACTTCCTAGTCGCGTACCTGTTGGGAATTCCAGTAACCAGCTACGCCCTCAACGCTTGGGAAGCATTTAAACAAGGTCAAACAGCCCAAGGCGGCGTCCGATTTGAAGACGAACAATTAGCATCTCAACTCCAAAGTGGCACTCTTTCCGCCCAACTTTTAGACCAATACTGCACAGTGTGGATGGCCGGAATAGTCGCCGAAAAATTTGTTTACGGCAGTGCACAAGGAGGAGCCGAAGACCGCACCAAAATCAGTGCAATTTTAACACAACTGCGCCGTCCAAGTTCCGAGATTCAACTCAAACAAAACTGGGGTTTGCTGCGAGCGAAAAACCTGATCGAAAGCCACAAATCAGCTTACGAAGCCCTAGTAGCAGCAATGGAAGAAAGAGCAACTGTTGCAGAATGCTGCGACATAATTCAGCAAAATTTATAGGAAAAAGATTACGCACTCTTGCCTTATAAACCCGGTTTATATCTAGATTTCTCACAAATACAGGACTTACGCACCGCCTCAATATATAGTGTTTTGTAGGGGCAAACCCCCCGTGGTTGCCCCCATACCTGGAATGATTGCGTAAGTCCTAAAAGACAAAAAATTTGCGTAGAAACCGAGTTTAACAGCCTATTATAGGGATTAAACATTCATGTCAGAACCAAATATTTTCCCAACAACACTGCAAACAGCAAACCCAAATACAGAAAAATTGTTGTGGCTGTTCGGTTTGCGGATCGACCCCGGCACCGAAATACCAAATCTATATACTCTAATTGTCTATGGAGAACAAGAGCCGCCCTTAGTAGCCGGCGGTCAACTTGTATTTTTTACCCGTCCAGAACTAGCGATTAACGCTCTCCAATTGTGCAATATCGATGTCAGCGAACTGGGAAAGCCCCCCACACAAATAGACGCTATTTGCGACATTGCAGAAACGCTATACTTGCTCGATGCCGAAGATTTTGACGAGTCAGCTACTATCCTCAACTGTTTGAACGCGCTTTTCGATTTAGTGAAAGCTACTTTAATACCGATGCCAACTGAATACAAGCGCATACTTTATGATTTTGCCGACCATTTGAATATTGAGGAAGAGTTTGCAAGTTTTTTAGACACAGAAGATATTCAGCGCTCGGAAATTGTCAATGCTATTTTGTGGTGTGTGGGAGCAATAACAGCTAAATCTAGATTGCTGACCTAGCAATTTAAGATTTTATATTTTAGATTGTAGATTGGATATTTTGGATTTAAAGTAGTCCGGGAATATACCAAAGAAACCGGGTTTTTTACCATTGTTAAATTCTCTCATCCAGTATTTTGATAAAAAGCCCGGTTTCTGCCTCTAAGATAATAGATAATATAGCAAAAGGAAATTGTGCCATGACTGTAACAGATGTACGCTTGTGGACTGTAGAGGAATATCGCCGCATGACCGAAACAGGCATTCTCAATCCCGATGAACGAGTCGAATTAATTGACGGGCAAATTATTTCAATGAGTGCAAAAAATCCTCCCCACGCAGCAACTAACCTCTGTGCAGCCGACTATCTGAGAAATCTGTTGGCAGGACTTGCTTTAATTCGCATTCAAGACCCGATCGCTCTAAGCTATAATTCAGAACCAGAACCGGATATTGCTGTAGTGCAAATCGACCCTCGGCTGTACCAAGATTTTCATCCCGCACCAGACAATATTTTCTTATTAATAGAAATAGCTGATACGACTTTAGAAACAGACCGCAAGCGAAAAGCACCGGCTTATGCTAAGGCGGGAATTACTGATTATTGGATACTTGATGTTAACACGCGGCAAGTTTATGTTTTTCGCGAACCGGGCGAGGCAAACTACCGACAAGAAACAGTATTTAATGAAGATGATGTTTTGTCAATGCTGGCTTTTCCAGAAATAGAAGTTCAGATTTCGCAACTGTTTCCTTAAGTCTGTGGGTGGCGGGTTTATCGATATCTTTAGCTACCGATCGATATTTCGGGTAAAACGCGCCCCTTGTATGGTGCGTAGCTGCTACGGTATCTACGAGTATTGTGTATAGCCTTTCTCAGAAAGATGAGGTACAATAACAGCAGTGTGTAAACCAGTTAAAAATATTTGACGATGTAACTTG
>NZ_JAUBTU010000166.1:2500-4954 GCF_036705085.1 Microcoleus sp. B6-A1 | reverse complement strand
CAACACGGAGAGTTTGATCCTGGCTCAGGATGAACGCTGGCGGTCTGCTTAACACATGCAAGTCGAACGGAGTAGAAATACTTAGTGGCGGACGGGTGAGTAACGCGTGAGAATCTGCCTTCAGGACGGAGACAACAGTTGGAAACGACTGCTAAGCCCCGATGTACCGAAAGGGAAAATATTTATAGCCTGAAGATGAGCTCGCGTCCGATTAGCTAGTTGGGGGGGTAAAGGCCCACCAAGGCGACGATCGGTAGCTGGTCTGAGAGGACGATCAGCCACACTGGGACTGAGACACGGCCCAGACTCCTACGGGAGGCAGCAGTGGGGAATTTTCCGCAATGGGCGAAAGCCTGACGGAGCAAGACCGCGTGGGGGAAGAAGGCTCTTGGGTTGTAAACCCCTTTTCTCTGGGAAGAAAGTTGTGAAAGCAACCTGACGGTACCAGAGGAATCAGCATCGGCTAACTCCGTGCCAGCAGCCGCGGTAAGACGGAGGATGCAAGCGTTATCCGGAATGATTGGGCGTAAAGCGTCCGCAGGTGGCAGTTCAAGTCTGCTGTCAAAGACCGGGGCTTAACTTCGGAAAGGCAGTGGAAACTGAACAGCTAGAGTATGGTAGGGGCAGAGGGAATTCCTGGTGTAGCGGTGAAATGCGTAGAGATCAGGAAGAACATCGGTGGCGAAGGCGCTCTGCTGGACCATAACTGACACTCAGGGACGAAAGCTAGGGGAGCGAATGGGATTAGATACCCCAGTAGTCCTAGCCGTAAACGATGGATACTAGGTGTTGTCTGTATCGACCCGGACAGTGCCGTAGCTAACGCGTTAAGTATCCCGCCTGGGGAGTACGCACGCAAGTGTGAAACTCAAAGGAATTGACGGGGGCCCGCACAAGCGGTGGAGTATGTGGTTTAATTCGATGCAACGCGAAGAACCTTACCAGGACTTGACATGTCGCGAATCTTTTGGAAACAGAAGAGTGCCTTCGGGAGCGCGAACACAGGTGGTGCATGGCTGTCGTCAGCTCGTGTCGTGAGATGTTGGGTTAAGTCCCGCAACGAGCGCAACCCTCGTGTTTAGTTGCCATCATTAAGTTGGGCACTCTAAACAGACTGCCGGTGACAAACCGGAGGAAGGTGGGGATGACGTCAAGTCAGCATGCCCCTTACGTCCTGGGCTACACACGTACTACAATGGTAGGGACAGAGGGCAGCCAACCCGCGAGGGCGAGCTAATCCCGTAAACCCTGCCTCAGTTCAGATTGCAGGCTGCAACTCGCCTGCATGAAGGCGGAATCGCTAGTAATCGCAGGTCAGCATACTGCGGTGAATCCGTTCCCGGGCCTTGTACACACCGCCCGTCACACCATGGAAGTTGGCCACGCCCGAAGTCATTACTCTAACCTGTAAAGGAGGAGGATGCCGAAGGCAGGGCTGATGACTGGGGTGAAGTCGTAACAAGGTAGCCGTACCGGAAGGTGTGGCTGGATCACCTCCTTTTAGGGAGACCATCTGATAATAGACCGAACCTAAAATATAGGTCGTTGTCAGTCATCCCTGGTCGTTCGAGGAATAGATGTCAAAGCTTTCAAACTATTAACTGGTTCGGAACTCGCGGGCTATTAGCTCAGTTGGTTAGAGCGCACCCCTGATAAGGGTGAGGTCCCTGGTTCAAATCCAGGATGGCCCACCTGGAAAAAAGTGATGAATTGTCAGTAATGAGAAATGGATAATCAAAGATTAATTCAGGACTCATAAAATCAAAATCAGAACTTACAAGTGTGGGGGTATAGCTCAGTTGGTAGAGCGCCTGCCTTGCACGCAGGAAGTCAGCGGTTCGAGTCCGCTTACCTCCACTCTCACTAACTGTAACCAACTACAAAAGAATAGAAATCAGCACCTAGACTATCGAGAGTGAAAGTCGGAATGCTGGAGTCTAGAACTCTAGTCAGAACCTTGAAAACTGCATAGAAATTAAGTCATCAAAGCGTGTCTATCATCCGAGAAATCGGAGCATCAGACAAGCGACCACCATGAAAAAATCAAGTGGTCAAGTTACAAAGGGCTAACGGTGGATACCTAGGCACACAGAGGCGAAGAAGGACGTGGCGACCGACGATAAGCTCCGGGGAGCTGGAAGCAAGCATTGATCCGGAGATGTCCGAATGGGGCAACCCAGTAAGCATCAGTTGAATACATAGACTGAGAGCAGCGAACCCAGCGAATTGAAACATCTTAGTAGCTGGAGGAAGAGAAAGCAATAGCGATTTCCCAAGTAGTGGTGAGCGAACGGGAAACAGCCTAAACCAGAGGTTTTTACTTCTGGGGTCGTGGGACAGTCAATTAACGTATCTTGAAGCTAGACAAAGCAGTTGAAAGCTGCACCAGAGAAGGTGAAAGTCCTGTAGTCGAAAGTAGAAAAGAGCGTGACTGTATCCCGAGTAGCACGGGGC
>NZ_JAUBTU010000022.1:42898-88345 GCF_036705085.1 Microcoleus sp. B6-A1 | reverse complement strand
CCGCCCGTCCAAAAAGGACGGGCGGGACGCCCATCCCACTTTCAAGAGTGGAAGTTATTTAATTCTCATTCCTTAGTAAAATATCTTTCCGGTTAAAAGTTAAAGCCAGTGCGAAGCAACCAAACCCATTGAGTGTCGTTGCGACTGTCATTCTCAGGATTAACAACGACCCAAGCAGCAGGGGTGATAGAAATGTTGTCGTTGACCTGAAAGCGATAGAAGGCTTCAATGTGATAGGAAGTATCTCGCTCGCGGCGCACATTACTGCTCGTCACGCGACCTGGTAAACCCACTAAAATCCCCGGTAGATTGCCTTCACCTCCCACATCTGGGAAACTTATCCCGATCGCTGCATACACAATATCGGCGCGATCTTTGCCGTCAACATTTAACAAAACCACGCCACCTCTACCATCAGAAACGCTGCTAACACCGGAATTTTCGGCATTGGCGCGAGTATAAACGCCCCAACCGTGAACTTGCAACCGGGGAGCAAGGCGGTAGAATCCTTGTACGCCTACAGAATCGCTGGATGTAGCAATATTGTCCCCAAAGGGTCGCGCAGCCAGAAAACTGCCCGTACCGCCTGTGAGATCGGCTTTACCGCTTGGTGCAAAGGTACGAGAATAGGCTACGCCAATGGCTCCGCGATCGCCCCGGTAGGCAAGCTGAACCAAAGCATTGTAGGAACCGTTGAATAAACCGTTACTTTGCTGCGAGAGATTGGGATTGCCGGCAACATAGCCCACAGTCAGGGTGAGGTTTTTGACGATCGTCCAGTTGACAGCAGCACCGCCACCTCCCCGGCGGTAGAGGGGATTGTATTGTCCGAACTTCGAGGGAATTCCCTCACTATCGCTGGCGATCGTGGGAGGAGTCAGCAAATCCGTAATATCGGGATACCCGACACCTGTGGGGCCGACGGTCAGCGCCAGATTAGAGGTCAGCGGGGTCACATACAATACGTGAGGGACGGTGATTGTGTTATCGACATTGCCATCAAAGTTCAAGGCCGTCATATTTGTACCCGTCTCATCGGCAATCCTCCTGCCCAAGTTGCCGAATTCCAAACGGGTTCTGAGCATATCGCGACCGGTGAAGCTGGTTTCAAAATTTAATCGCCCCCGGTTGGCAACAATAGTGTTGGTGCGATCGCGCGAATCCCCAACACTGTTACCGGAGGTATCTGTTACCACCACAATAATTTCCGCATTCAGCTTCGTCGTAGTCGAGAACTGATTCGCTTCTAGTTCGGCTGTGCGTGCATCAAGAGTATCGACTCGACCCCGCAACACCGATAATTCAGTGGCAAATTCTGCTTGCAGCTTTTGGACGATCGCTAAATCTTCCCCAGTAATCTGGTTGGTTGTTCCTGCGGCAATTAGTTCGCTGACTCGATCGAGACAGCTATTCAATCCTGCTGCAAATTCGTACCGCGTCAGCGCTCGGTTTCCTCTGTAGGTACCGTCAGGATAACCAACAATGCAGCCGTAGCGTTCTACTAGAGATTGCAGCGCCTGAAACGCCCAGTCAGTGGGTTTTACATCCGAGAGTTGAGAGACAGAATTCACCTGCGCGAAGGGTTTTTCTGTCAAGGTATTTAACGGTTCAGGAGCAACTGAGCTATCAATTGGTGCAGCAAAAGTTGGGAATGATGTTAGTAGAAATAGAGCAGGTGAACCCAGGATAAAAGCAGTAATTAGGTGATAAAAATGCTGGATCTGCATAGGACAAAGCTCCACATAAAAACCGATATTGCATCATTCTCAAGAACGGGCAAGATGCCCGTTCCACAAGAAAATTTACTCTTTGTGGAACGGGCATCTTGCCCGTTCCTAAACAAGTAATTGAGACTGGATGTGCATAGGACAAAGCTCCGCATAAAGACCCGATCTTGCATCATTCTCAAGAACGGGCATCTTGCCCGTTCCACAAGAAAATTTACTCTTTGTGGAACGGGCATCTTGCCCGTTCCTAAACAAGTAATTGAGAAAGGTGCAATATCTCAGTTACATCCGTTAAATTCGTTACAGAATCCTTTGCCGAACTTCCTTCTTCCTTTTCCCCCTTGGGGGGGCAGGGGAGGGTTGGCTTCCCCTACGCTGCACTTGAACCGGTGCGAACTTTGTCGATCGTCACTGCAATAATTATCACCAAACCTTTCACAACTAACTGCCAGAAGAAAGACACGTTCATGAGAGTTAGTCCATTATTGAGCAGGGCAATAATTAAAGCCCCCAGCAAAGTACCCCAAATAGTGCCAATCCCACCTGTGAAACTCGTTCCTCCCAAAATTACAGCAGCGATCGCATCTAATTCGTAGCCTTGCCCCAACATCCCCGTCGCACTATAGAGGCGCGACGCGCTCATAATTCCACCTAAACCAGCAAGCAACCCACTCACGCCATAGACAAATAACAGCACCCGACTCACCTTAATACCTGTCAATCGTGCTGCCCGAATGTTGCCACCCACGGCGTAAATATGCCTTCCGAGAACAGTCCGCCGCAAAACAAACCAACTCGCTAAAACGGCGAGGAAAGCGATAACAACCAACCAGGGAATTGGGCCCAGATAATTGTTGCCTACCCAAGCAAAATTCAGATTTCTATTGATAACGGTAGTGCCGTTAGCTACTAAATAAGCAACTCCCCGCAAAGCTGTGTAAGAACCGAGGGTGACGATGAACGGAGGCAAACCTAAATAGGCAACTAGCGAGCCGTTAAGCAATCCCAAAAAGACTCCGGCTATTAACGCAGCCGGTACAGCAAACCAACCCAGACCTGGAACTAAAGAAACCAGCACCCCGACAACTGCCGTCACGCCCAAAATTGACCCGACTGAAAGGTCAATTCCGCCCGTCAAAATCACAAAAGTCATGCCAGTAGCAAGGACAATATTGATCGATGCTTGCCGAATGACATTAATCAAATTTCCTACTGAAAGAAAGTTGGGCGTTACCAGGGAAAAAATGATACAGATACCAACCAAAATCGGCAGGATACCGGCAACTTGGATAAAATTTCTCCAAGCTTGAGCTTTACTGCCTTTTTGCCGATCGCTCGCTGAACTTCTGCTGGTTTTTGTTTGCGTTTGACTCATGATTTTACTACCTCTTTTGCACCAGTGGCATAAGCCATAATGTTTTCTTGCGTAATCTTTTCCCCAGTCGCTCCGCCTACTTCACCGACAAGGCTTCCTGCGCGCATCACTAAGACGCGATCGCTCATTCCCACAATTTCCGGCAGTTCGCTGGAAATCATTAAAATAGCTACACCTTTGGCTGCCAAATCGCTAATAATTCGATAAATTTCGCTTTTTGCCCCAATGTCCACACCCCGCGTCGGTTCATCTAGCAAAAGTACCTTTGGGTTGATAGCCAACCAACGGGCTAGCAGCAACTTCTGCTGATTTCCACCAGAAAGATCCATTGCCCTGATGCTCGGACTTGCAAGGCGAATCTGCAAATTATTAATAGCATCATTGACAACTTTCAACAGAAAATTTGAGTTAATAATGCCAGCTTTTGCTTCTCGATCGAGGACATTCATGGTGATATTCTCACCCGAACTAGCCTCTAAAAAGAGTCCCAGAGCCTTGCGATCTTCTGGCACGTAAGCAATTCCGGCGGCCATTGCTTCATCGGGTGTCGAGACATTGAGATCACGACCTTCCAGTTTTATTTCACCGCTTACCTTCCGATCCGCACCAAAAATCAGGCGGGCAAGTTCTGTTCTCCCCGCGCCAACTAAACCCGCTAAACCCAGAATTTCGCCCGCATAAAGTTGAAAAGTGGCAGGCTTTACTTTGTGGCCGTCGCTTAAATTTGTTACCTCAAGAACAACTGCACCCGGTGTTATTTGATGCTTGTGTTCGTACAAATCCTGTAAAGAACGACCCACCATCATTTCCACCAGGCGTTCTGCCGAAATTTCGTGCTTTTCCAGAGAGCCAATATACCCGCCATCTCGGATGACGCTCACGCGATCGGCAAGGGCATAAATTTCGGCCATCCTGTGGCTGATATAAATAATAGCAATGCCCTCCTGCCGCAAGCGGCGAACGACTTCAAAAAGCTTATCTGTTTCGCGGTCTGAAAGCGCGGCCGTCGGCTCGTCCATCACTAAAATTCGGCTATTGTGTTTGAGTGCCCTAGCTATTTCTACTTGCTGCTGTTCGGCAATTGAAAGTGTCGAAACCAGGTCTCCCGCCTCAAAATTTGCATCAAGGTTTTTCAAGACCTCAGATGCCTTGCGTCGCATTTCATCTTGGTCTAAAAATGTACCTCCTTTCTTCAGCTCGCTGCCCATAAAAATGTTTTCAGCAACTGTCAGATTGGGGGCGAGATTGAGTTCTTGATAAATAATCGCTATGCCTAAATCTCTGGCTTGAGCGGGGTCTGTCATCTTAACAGCTTGACCGTCAATTTTGATTTCGCCTGCATCGGCTATGTAGGCTCCTGCCAGAATTTTCATCAGGGTACTTTTGCCCGCACCGTTTTCCCCCATGAGGGCGTGGACTTCGCCTGGGTAAACGGTGATATTTACATCGTGCAAGGCTACAAAACCGTTAAAGGTTTTTTTAATTCCTTGCATTTCGAGGACGGGCTTAGTTTTAATTGAATCTTGAGTGCTATTTACCATCGTAAATACCGTAAGAAAATCTGCTTGACTATTAAACTTAGATCCCCCCTAGCCCCCCTTAAGAAGGGGGGGACAAGATTCTTCTCAAAGTCCCCCGACTATCAGGGGGATTTAGGGGGATCTAGACTCGGCTAAAAACGGGATTCCTCAAGGGTTTTAGTCTTAACTTGACACGAAGAAGGTCACTCACTTGTCCAGCCTTTATGTTGATTGACGTTTTCGCGGGTAATCAGCGCGACTGGAATCAGAATGTTTGGATTGGCTGGCTTTTTGCCTTTGAGAATGTCGTTACCGACTTCAACGGCTTTGGCTGCCATGCGAAATGGATCTTGAGCTGCTGTAGCCACAAATAAACTGTTGTTCTGCTTGAGTGCATCTAAAGCTTCAGGTGCACCATCGACTCCAACAATAAAGAACTCGCTTCTTTGTGCTTGTTTGGCTGCTAATTCTGCACCAATGGCACAGGGGTCATTAATTGCAAAAACAGCATCAATTTTCGGGAAGGAAGTAAGCAAATCGCTCATCACTCTCAACCCGCCATCGCGGCTGCCTTCAGCGTTCTGATCTTTGGAAAGAACCTTGAGGTTGGGATATTTGGAGAAGACACTTTGGCAACCCTGAACTCGCTCGACGACTGAAGCGACGGGAGGCCCGTTGATAATCACAACGCTGCCTTTTCCTTGCAAGCGATCGGCTATATATTGACAGCTTACTTCGCCAGCTTGCACGTTATTTGAAGTAACTGTCGCATCAACGCCTCCCTCGGCGGCGGTATCAACTGCAATTATCGGAATTCCGGCTTGCTTGGCTTTTTCAACAGCGGGGGCAATGCCTTTGGTGTCCGCAGCATTGAGTACAATCATGCTGACATTAGAGGCAATAAAGTTTTCGATTTGATTAAATTGCTGATTTAAATCGTCGCCGCTGGAAACGAGAGTTGTCCTCACGTTTGCACCGCCGATTTTCTTGGCTGCGGCCTCAGCACCCTTGCCAACTTGTACGAAGAATGGATTGCCGAGGTCACGGACTGCTACAGCAACTGATGAAAGTTCGGAGCTGCTTGGTTGTATACTGTTTTGAGCGTTCTGGGAAGCTGCGGTGCAACTTGCTAGAGTGCTGCTGAGTAGACTAAAAAGACTGAGTGCGATCGTTACTCGTTTCACCTCAAACTCCAATGAATTCTCGTTTTGAGAGAGTCACTCGTAAATATGACGTGGCCAACCTAACATTAGCTTTGGTCAGGTTTAAGCTCGAATACTTAATGTTTTAGGGGTCTGCTTTTCTTCGTACATTATTGTACGATACCTTGTTTTTTTTCTGCTCGTAAAACTTTCTGGCTCGGCTCGTTAGACTGCTTTTGGAAACAGAAAAGATACGAATATCCAGTATCGCTCCTCGCTGCTCCAGAAATCAACGATGCTTGAATTTTTTAAATGCTTTATGAGCATTAAAATTTTCCCCTGGCGAGAAAGTTTTAGCAGAATATTTTCAACAAAATATTTCAGAAATTGCTTGTAAAACCTGGTCGAGTCATATTGAATTTAACTCTCTATGTTTGCTGATGATAACAGTTAAAAACAGCCTCGCTATCTATCTTTGGATAGACCATACTTTTACCAAAAACTAAAGATGCGATCGCCTCAATCGGCACCGATATGATAATCCTCGGTCTGGTCGGACGCGCCGCGCCAACTCAATAAATCTTAAATTTTGCTTGGGGTAGGATAGTGTAAAAAATCATTAAGTTTACCGTTAATAACGGTAGCTCATAGTAAACTGAAAGCAAAGCTTCGCGCTCACCCATGCAGCCCGTTAAAAAGCCCTAGTTAGAAAGCAGAGCGCCGCTCAAAACCAACGGTGAGAGTAGGCAAGTCAAATATTTGCCTGTAAAACCTGCAATTACAGTCATCAGGGCATGGTTTAAAAGCTCTGGATAATGGCGATACCCGGATTGGCAAAATCACTATAGCAATCATTGCAGGAGTCGTAAATTTTTTACCTCACCCCAACCCTCCCCGAACTCGCTCGCTTGGGAGTAAGAAATTCAGAGATGATGCGAGGATTGCTATATACTGCAATAATTGTCTGCGCTGTCAATGCCTAAATCTGAGATGCGATCGACAAATCACCTATTCTGTTTCCTAGAAATATTTGCCAGCGAAGGCGGCATTCAATCCTACGTTAAAGACATTTTTAAAGCTTACCTGTCCATAACCGCAGGGACAAACTCGCCGCCGCAAGCTGAAGTTTTGCTGTTGCGAGATTCCCCAGACTGCAACAATCCTTACGAATCAAAAAATCTGAAATTTTATTACCTCAAAACCGAGAAGCCCTGGTTGGGCCGTCTTAAATTTGCTACAGTATTACTAACTCGCTTGCTGCAAAAACGACCACAGCGGGTTTTTTGCGGTCACATCAAACTCGCACCGCTAATTCAAACTTTATGCCAGCCGCTGCGAATTCCCTACACAATTTTAACTTATGGCAAGGAAGTTTGGGAACCGCTTGATCCCAAATATCAAACAGCAATGAGACAAGCTGAGAGTATTTGGACTATTAGCAGGTACACGCGGGATTCCCTACGGGATAGCTTCGCCGCGCGTACTTGCGAAATTAACAACTTAAATCCCGAAAAATTCCAAATAGTGCCTTGTACTGTAGATGAAAATATATTTACCACTGGGCCCAAGCCACAGGATTTATTAGAGAAGTACAATTTGGTTGGTGCTAAAATATTGATGACTGTAGCCAGATTGCGATCGACGGATATTTACAAAGGTGTCGATGTCACAATTCAAGCTTTGCCGCAAATAGCAAAAACTTTTCCGAATGTGAAATACTTAGTTATTGGCAGAGGAGACGATCGACCTAGATTAGCCAAACTCGCTGATGATTTGGGAGTTGCCGAAAGAGTAATATTTGCGGGTTTTGTACCGACAGAAAATTTAGCAGCACATTACCAGTTGGCCGATGCTTATGTAATGCCCTCCCAGGAAGGGTTCGGTATAGTTTATTTGGAAGCGCTGGCTTGCGGAGTACCCGTACTGGCGGGAGACGCGGACGGGTCGGCAGATCCGCTGCAAGATGGTAAACTGGGATGGCGAGTTCCTCACCGAGATTCGGCAGCAGTAGCGGTTGCTTGTGTAGAAATGCTGCGAGGGGAGGATAAAAGGTGCGATCGCCACTGGTTGAGGGAACAAACCCTCGCAAGATTTAGTTTTGAATCCCTTTGTCAATCCTTACAAGGAATTTTTCAACCCTCTGACTCAGATAAACTTATGCCGTAGAGAGCGGTTTCTGGGTGTACAATGGGAAAATTAACTCGATCGACCGCCTGAATTTCTGAGTAGGATAGAGTTATGCCTACCTGCAAAGACACCCAAGGAGACCACCGTGAACCAAGGCACCCCCAAAATATCTTTCAAGCTACCCCGTATTAGTAATTGGCTGATACTGCTGGGCATCGCGTGTTTGTTGGTGTCAATTGGTTTGGGTTGGGTAGTTAAATCATTGTTGATTGTAGTAGCTTTTTTGCTGCTGACACCTGTAGTCGCATTTTTCGCGCTTCAGTGGTGGCTGAAACGCAATTTAATTGAAGATAAGTGTCCAGTTTGTCAATACGAGTTTACAGCTTTAAATCAAACTCAGTGTCAGTGTGCTAACTGCGGCGAACCTCTGAAAATAGAGGAAGGTCATTTTAGTCGCTTGACACCGCCCGGTACGATCGATGTTACCGCAGTTGAAGTATCATCGGTTCAACAGTTAGAAGAGTGAAATACCTAGCACTGACCTTCGGTGAGCGTGTAGGCTTCGTGTATCATCTGCCATTGCTCTGTTGGGTATCCCATTACTGGGTATTCGTCACCTAAGACGATCCGAGTCTTACACGGCATAAGAAAGCTTTGCAGCCTTTATCCCCTTCGTAGGAGAATCCACGCAGAAGTCCTGTTTCCCAAGACCAAAAAACCTTTCTTCGTACAGCAAACATGGCTTATTTTTTACGGCAGGGCGTTACCTTTCCAACCAGCGGTCTGCTCTTTCCCCCTTTCTCTCGCTAGTTCCCTTGGTAAGCATACTACTGCTACTGTGACCTTTTGTTTACAGCCGAGTGGGTGGGTCGCAACCATTTATATCTTACACCTTTTTGTTAGAAAATTCGGGAATTCTCGATTTTTTTCATACACTTTGCTCGGCTTATATCCCGGCGCTAAATGGAGTACCATTATAGCGGGGGAATTACGCCGATTGAGTTAAACGATTTTGGATTTTAGATTTTGGATTTTGGATTTTGGTTGGATTGAATAATTGAAGAATTCAAGAATTCTTGACTGTTAACTGCTAACTGTTACCAATTCCGAATTTCCGATGCCCGATACTTCGACTCCGCTCAGTATAAGTACCCAATTCGCAGTTCCGCATTGCCAAAATTACTTTTCTAGACGCACTGCGTACCACTGCAAAAATTTTCCAGGCCCGACATCTAATTCACAATAAGTATCAATCAAATACTTGGCTTGAGCTTCCACGCCAGATATTTTATTCACGTCCTGCGGCAAATCTTCGTGTTCCTCGGCTAACACGGCTTTCAGCTTTTCTAACAGTTCCGCCGCAGTCAAAAACTGCTCTGGCTGGTTTGTTTCTAAAACCACAAATGTGTCTTCGTCATACAGTGACATAGTTTCAAAGGTTGAGGTTAATTATTTCTAAAGTTTCGTACACTTAAGCAATCGAAAGTATAAACTCTTAATTACAATTTTTCAGGCCGGGCTCGATCGTGTTACAATAGTACAACATCAGAATTCCTAGCGGATTACCGTTATTAACTTACTTGTTAACTTAGTTGTTAACCGAGTTGTCAACAGATCCGACACAGCATTTCTGAGGAGATTTGTCAAGTGCAAATTTGTCAAGTGTCAAATTGTCAAGAAATATTCGATCGGCTGTATCTAATTATAACTGGCACTATACATTCCCATGATCACATCTTCCACTTCAACCCCTGTTGCGCGCAAGCCCTCTAAATCAGAAGGTCTCAAAGAACGCAGCAACTATTTACGAGAACCCGTTGCGACTGAACTGTTACAAGAAACAACCCACTTCACCGAAGAGGGGCTTCAGATTCTCAAATTTCACGGCTCGTACCAGCAAGACAACCGCGACAATCGAGTTAAAGGACAAGAAAAAGACTATCAGTTCATGCTCCGCACCCGCAATCCCGGCGGGTTCACTCCGCCGCAATTATACCTAGCCTTAGACAAGCTATCTGAAGAATACGGCAACCACACGCTCCGCATCACAACGCGCCAAGGTTTCCAACTTCACGGCGTGTTGAAAAAAAATCTTAAAGCAGTGTTTTCCTCAATTATTAAAAATATGGGGTCAACCTTGGGAGCTTGCGGCGACTTGAACCGCAACATCATGGCACCTCCAGCACCATACAAAAATCGCCCCGAATACCAGTATGCGCTGCAATACGCTAACAATGTCGCCGATTTGCTGACACCGCAAACCGGTGCTTATTATGAACTTTGGTTGGACGGCGAAAAAGCTGTTTCGGCCGAGGAAGACCCAGCAGTGAAGGCCGCCAGACAGAAAAACGGCAACGGCACAATCTTTAGCGACGACAAAGAAGAACCGATTTACGGCAGCCATTATATGCCGCGCAAGTTCAAGTGCTCCGTTACCGTGCCGGGAGACAATTCAATTGACTTGTACTCTCAGGATTTGAGCTTGGTGGTAATTACCAATGAAGCTGGGGAATTGCAAGGTTTTGACGTGTTTGCTGGCGGCGGTTTGGGCCGAACTCACAACAAAGAAGAGACTTTTGCGCGGGTTGCGGATGAGATTTGCTATGTTGCCAAGGATGATGTTTACGATTTGGTCAAGGCAATTGTAGCAACCCAAAGAGATTTTGGCGATCGCACAGACAGACGGCACGCGCGGCTGAAGTACCTGATTAACGACAAAGGCGTACAGTGGTTCCGCGAAAAAGTAGCCGAATATTTTGGCAAGCCGCTAGAAGCCTTTAAACCGCTGCCTGAGTGGAAGTATTTTGATTTCTTGGGCTGGCACGAACAAGGAGACGGCAAGTTGTTTGTCGGCATTTCCGTGGATAATGGCCGGATTAAGGATGAAGGTTCATTTCAGCTAAAAACGGCTTTGCGGGAAATCGTGCAGAAGTACAACTTGCCGATACTGGCGACGCCGCACCAAAACGTGCTGATTTACGATGTTTCGCCGGATACCAAACAGGAAATTCAGGGAATACTCGATCGATGCGGCATTCAGCGGGAAACTGCGATCGACCCATTGGTGCGCTATGGGATGGCGTGTCCAGCAATGCCGACTTGCGGGCTGGCGATTACCGAATCTGAGCGCGTGATGCCGAGCATTTTAGAGCGGATTCGCGCACTTTTAACCAAAGTGGGCTTGGCAGACGAGCATTTGGTGGTGCGGATGACTGGTTGCCCAAATGGATGCGCCCGTCCTTATATGGCAGAATTGGGGTTTGTCGGGAGTTCCCCGGAATCCTACCAGATTTGGCTGGGCGGTTCTCCAGAACAAACGCGGCTGGCAAAACCCATTGAGGAAAAGCTGCACGTCAAGGATTTTGAAGCTTTTCTGGAGCCGATTTTTGTTTATTTCAAGCAAAAACGGCAACTGAGCGAGAGTTTTGGCAATTTTTGCGATCGCGTCGGGTTAGAATCTATCCGTCAATTTGTAACCAACTACCAATCTGCTGACTCGATGACAACTGAGATTAATGAATTAGAAGTTACATCTAGTAACGACGATGCAAATGAGACTGCCACTGCTGGCGGTGGCAAAGTCCGCCGTCGAATTAGCGTCCGCGATGAAATCTACAACGAGCTCAAGGAAGAAGCAGCCCGTCAGGGCAAGCCGATCACGCAGCTAGCTACAGAAGCGATTTCCACTTATTTAAAGAAGATTAAGGAGGAAGGATAAGCCGATTTTCGATTGTATTCAATAGACTTCTGGCAAAAGTAATATAAAGGCAGAGCATTTGCAGAAAAAAACGTGAATTTGTAAAATAATTCCGGTTGTAGATGCTTTGCCTTTATTGTTTTTTGAACAGTTGAAACCCCGCCTACCTATCCCCTCTCATGCTCTCTTCCTCTGCGTTCTCTGCGCTCTCTGCGGTTAAAGAAAAAAAATCTAATAGAAAAACGAATAATCCCAAATTCAATGCCTCAATTACAAAGATTAGCAATTACTCCCCCTCAAATTTGCGATCGCCAAATCGACTTAACTAGGGAACAACAGCATTATTTAAATCGAGTGCTACGTTTGCAAGCGGGCGATCGATTTATTGCAATGGACGGACGGGGACATTGGTGGTTAGCAGTCCTAGAAGCACGGGAAACCGGGTTATTTGCCTCGATAGCAGAGGAGATTGCTGTGAACAGGGAGCTACCCGTGGAAGTAACTTTGATGGCGGCTTTGCCCAAAGGAAACGGCTTTGACGAGGTTGTGAGACAGGCGACGGAGTTGGGTGTGGCAAGTATTGTGCCCGTAACGAGCGATCGAACTTTGCTCAAACCAAGCGATCAAAAAGTCGATCGGTGGAGAAGAATTGCTGCGGAGGCGGCGGAACAGTCGGAACGTCAATTTGTGCCGACGATTTTAGAGCCTGTTTCGTTTGATGTTGCTGTGAAAGATTGCGGTCAAAAATATCGATATATTTGTGTTGCTCGCGGGGAAAATCGGCATTTGTGGGATTGTTTGTTGGGTAATTTAGAACCCCCCCAGCCCCCCTTGTTAAGGGGGGAGCAAGATGGAGCGACTGGTTTCGATCCCCCCCAGCCCCCCTTAATAAGGGGGGAGGAAGAATTCGATCCCCCCCAGCCCCCCTTAATAAGGGGGGAGCAAGATGGGGAGGAATTAGCGATTGTGATTGCTGTTGGGCCGGAGGGTGGATGGACTGAAGGTGAGGTGCAAAGAGCGATCGAATTGGGTTTTGAAACTGTTTCTTTAGGGAGTAGAATTCTGAGAGCGGTGACAGCTCCGATTGTGGCTTTGTCTTTAGTTGGAGCGGCATTTGAGAAGTGCTAATATCAACAAATAACAAAGAATTCATCAGATAGGTGGGTTGATGGGCAATGAAAATAGAGTTGAGGAAAGGTCGATCGCTCTTTTGGTCGATTCCCTACGGGATAGCTTCGCTTCACGCACTTTTGGCAATTTTTGGTACAACATCAGTTTCTGCACAATCTCCGAGCTTTCCCATTGCTCAACAGATAAATTGCGATCGCCCGCAAGGAGATGTGCAAGTCAGAGCTTGTATTCGGTTGAATTACGAAGCCTCGGATAAACGACTGAACGAGGTTTACAAACAACTGATTTCCCAATTGAGCGGCGAAGAGCGGGCGCTACTTTCCGAAGCACAATTAGGGTGGATTCAGTTAAGAGATAAAACCTGTGAATTTGAAGTTTATAAAAATCGTGGCGGTACCGGTTATCGAGGTTTCCTCAATGAATGTTTGGAGCGCATGACTAAACAGCGCACTGCGGAATTAGAAAAGTATTTAAAACAGAGATAGAATAGGAAATACAGCCTACAATACCTGACAACAATAAAGAGAAACAAGTATTTATGAAAAGCCGATCGCCCTTCCCCCTCACCCTCACCCTCATCTCAGCAATTTTAACCACCATCGTCCCAGCAGTTTTCGCCCAGCGACAGCCATCAGCCAACCAAATCTACATCGATAAAAATTGCCAGCGCAATCAGCAACTACCGCAACTTGAAAGATTTACTATCTTTAGCAGAAACGAATTTACAACTAACGGTCAAAACTATTGGTTCTACGCCGCCCGCTATCTAGACGGAGCCGTGCTTTTCTGTACCTCAAAACCCAACTTCAACCAACCTAAACCTCTAAAAGCAAAACAAATACAATCCCAATTTATTGACAAAATAGTCCGAGATATCAACAACAAAACAGCTTTTATCATCGTAGTCAGAGAAGGAAATGGCCTCGATGTACCCATGACCAATTACGGCTTAGAATTGAGCAATGTCGATCGTCCAAAACTCACATCCCTTTCCCTCCTACAGCAGCGGGGAACCCTCAAAGACGGCGACAAGAGCGAACACACCTTTCAAGGACGCGCAGGTCAATCTATGACGATCGACCTCAAAAGCAGAGCATTCGACCACAACATAACACTGTTCGACACCAGCGGCAAAAATATTGCCCAAAAAACAGGCAACTCCCAGAATCGCCGAGAGTCTCAACTCACCGTAAAATTGCCTAGTAACGGCACTTATAAAATAGTTGTTAAAGGAGGCGATCGTACAAGCAAAGGTACTTACACATTAAGCGTTAATTCCAATCAGCTTTAACTCAATTTAAACCAAGTGCTAAGCAAACTCAAAAACAGGTGTTTCAATCACCCTAATAGGCTTTCTATCTTCCCAAATCATCTTTTGCAACTGTTCCACAGTTTCAGGTGAAAAAAAAGGATCTCCCGTTTCCACACACACTCTAGCAGGAACATTTTCAATAATAATAAACTTACCGTTGATTTCAAGCGTGTAAGTTACCTTTTGTTCCACCATTGTTTCTTTCCAGATATCATATCTATAAGTTAACACAACAGCAAAAATTGTTAACCAGTGGCGAAACCACCCAAACCTCAGCCAAGATAGAAACAACGCCATTCCCCCAACCGCCATGACAGACATCAACCACATAGCCTCCGCCCTCGATGGTAAAGAATACAAACAAGCGGCCCAACTCATCAAACAACTACAAAAAGAATCGCCCGAAAATCCGTGGGTACAATACTATATCGCCCGCTACTACGAACTCACCAACAACCTCGAAAAAGCCCAAACAACCTACAAACAAATACTCCGCGACATCACCAACCCCAAAATCCTCTCCCAGACCCGCCAAGCTATTCAACGGATTGAAACCGCACAACAAAACCTCCGCCAACAAGCCATAGAAACCGCCAAAAACGACCCCAGCAACCTCGAACCAGGACTCCTCATCCTCGAACCCGTGAGTCCCGAAAACAAACCCGCCGCCATTCAAAATATCAGCAGAATATTTAAAATCGACGCCTACACAACCCGGATGCAAATCCAAAGCCGCGGCTGGAGACTCTACAAAACAGGCCCCATTGCCGAACTCCGAATTTATGGTCAAGAAATCCTCAACGCCGGCATTCCCGTATTTTGGGCAACCTTAAGCGATATTCAAAAAATCCAAATCTTCCGAGTGCAACACTTCCAGTCTCTATCTTCCCCAGCCGTTGTTTGCAAAGATAAACTCTCACGACTCGGTGCGATCGAATTCAACTGGTCAGAAGTTACCCAAAGAGTAGAAGGCTTGTTGCCGATGTTCATCGAAGTCATGGACTACTCCCCCAACCGAAGAAAGGAGCAATTTCGCCACAGAGAAATCAGGCAAGATTACGCTCAAATCTGTGACTTACACATTCCCAGCAGAAACTGCATTCTGCGAATTTGCGACCAAAGTTACGAATTCCAACAAGGAGTTGACTTCACCAAAGCTTCGGCTGATCTCCCCACTTCACCGAACCAGAAAAACAAAACATCGAGAGTCAAAAACTCTCAACAGATTCCTCAAAGTACCACCCGAATTAACTGGAATAACTTACTGGAAATATTCGATCGCCAGCTTGACGTTACAGTTTGGTCAGAATTTACGCCCTTTGCCGAGACAGTGCTCGATTACACTAATATGTTGAGCAAGATCGAATCTCATATAGAAGTCGAGCGCAAATCAGAAACTCCTTGGGACTCAGCTTTTCAGCTATACAGCGGATTAGCCTTCCTCAGAAACCCAGAAAATAGGGAATAGAACCAAGAGTTAAAATTAAAAATGAGGAATCCCATTTTTAATTTGTTAACGCCAGCATTGGGAATTATCCCATGCCCAATTCCCTATTATCAATTCCCAATTTCCTATTTCGTTTTCACCTGACGAGCCATTTCCCGGAAATTGTTCATGCTAGGGCCGGGGGTGCGACGACTTCCATTTGGTGTCGGCATTAAATTATTAGGAGCAAAAGTTCGATTCGGTTCAGCTTGACTCGGCACTTTGCCGTTAGTTGCTGCAGCAGTCGGTACCTTCACGGGTTCCGAATTATTAGCAGGAGCGCTAGCGACTGGTTCGTTTTCTTTCTTAGACTTTTTCTCTACCTTAGCCTTCTTAGCAGGTTCTGACTTCTCAGACTTCTCAGACTTAACAGGCTCAACTTTTGTCGGTGCGATCGCCACAGCCTCAGACTTCGCAGGCGCAACTTTTGCTGGTTCCTTCGCTCCCGATTCACCCAAATCTAGGAAATATTCTGACTTTTTCAAGCCCAATAGTCTGCCGAAAAAGCCGAAAATACCGCCGAAGAAATTTTTGATAAAACCAAACATTAGACTTACTCCTTTTGTTCTTTTAGAGAAATTTGTACAAGCTTGTCAACAAAGTTAGATTACGAGCTATGGCAACCTTTGTCTACATTTCTTAATCAAAATTTACATTTTGCTGTATCTAAGCTACCTCATCAAAGCAAATTTTAGGTATAAATACCAGGCTGCTTTGCACTTATTTACAAGTATCTCAGAATTTGTTAGCGATTCCCACTAATTGCCGATCGTACCTCGATCCGATTCGCTAGCTGTCCTAGTAGGGGTAAAACTCCCTAGGGGAGTGATTTATGCTGTAATTAGCAAGCAATTTTCTTTTCAAATGAACAGTTCGCTCGATCGCAATCCCGTCATCCTCATACACGGCATCTGGGACACAAAGATGATTTTCAGCAAAATGTCCGCCCGCCTCACCGAACTCGGATGGTCAGTCCACAGCCTCAACCTCACCCCCAACGACGGTAGCCTCGGCCTCGACTTACTGGCCAAGCAACTGGCAGACTACATCTCTGAAACCTTCGATCCAGAACAATCTTTAGACATAGTAGGCTACAGCATGGGCGGCATCGTCAGTCGCTACTACGTCCAGCGACTCGGAGGAATCAACCGCGTACAGCGTTTCATCACCCTATCATCCCCTCACCACGGCACCCTCACCGCCTATTCCCTACGCCTACCAGGATACCTGGATATGCGCCCCGATAGTGGCTTGCTGCGCGATTTAAATCAAGATGTGACAATGCTCAAACGCATAAACTTTACATCAATGTGGACGCCATTTGACATAATGATTGTACCGGCAAACAGCTCCCAAATGCCAGTAGGTAAAGAAGTTAAAGTCAACCTTTTGCTGCACCGCCAAATGGTGACAGAACCCCTAAGTATTAACGCATTAATTGAAGAACTAAAAGCACCTATTGAAAATAAAATTCCCACTTAAAAATGAATAGCAATTTCAGCCGCAACCCAGTCTTGCTAATTCACGGAATCTTCAGAAAATCGGGAATTTTTCACAAAATGTCTGCCTACCTCACCCAACTAGGATGGTCAGTCTACACCCTCAATCTCTCGCCCCATTGGGGCAACGCCAGCATAGACGAATTAGCCCAACAAATAGCAGATTATATAGACAAAACCTTTGCGCCAGAACAGCATCTAGATATAGTAGGATTGAGCATGGGCGGTTTAGTAACTCGCTACTACCTGCAAAGGTTAGGTGGCATTAACCGAGTGCAGCGCTTTATTGCGATATCTTCTCCTCACAGCGGTACTTGGATGGCTTACACTCTCTGGGGAAAAGGCTGCATCCAAATGCGTCCTGGCAGTGCTTTTCTAGAAGATTTAAATCGAGATGCTTTTTTGTTAGAAAAGCTCAATTTTACTTCGATTTGGACAGATTGGGATTTCATCATCGTACCCGCTTCTAGTTCCCAAATATCTGTTGCCAAAGAAGTAAAATTGTCGGTTTTTGCCCATGCCATGATGGCGAGGCATTCCAGCAGTTTAAAAGCGGTCGCTGAAGCACTTTCAGAACCATTAAAAGTTCATGATTAACCGTTTGATTCATTCTTGTATAATGTCAAATTTTGTAGGGCGGGTTTCACCTACAATAATTGCTTAAAACTGAGATATTGCACCATTCTCAATTACTTGTTTAGGAACAGGCATCTTGCCTGTTCCACAAGAGATGATTTTTCTTGTGGAACAGGCATCTTGCCTGTTCTTGACAATGGTGCAATATCTGAGTTAAAACCAACAATCTCGTAAACCCGCCCCCACGAACACGGCAAATCGCTACCGGACTAAAAATCAAACAGCATCGCCAACTTCAGCGTATTCGCTGCGACCAAAAATTGCTTCAGCTTCACAATAATACTTGAACTCAAGTATATTGTGGAAAGGGTCTTCTAAGAAGAAAGTACGGTGTTCTGTAGGCAAACCGACAAATCGCCGTCTCGGTTCTTGATAGAAATTTAAGTTGTTTTGCTGGGCTTTTTCTAGCAACGCTTCCCAGTCAGCTTCGGAAGTAAAAATTAACCCAAAATGCCGGGGGTAGATGCCTCGCTGAGGCGTCAAAGGTTCGTGGCTGACGTGGGCGACAATTTGATGGCCGCACAAACCCATAATCGCAGAATTAGGCGATTCGCGACCTAGTTCGCAGCCGAGCCCGTCTACATAGAACGCTTTGGTTTGGGCAATATCGCTCACGGGGAAGGCAAGATGAAATAAGACTTGACTCATGGAGGTACTAAATGCAGAATTCAGAATTGTTCTTTAATTATTTATCTTGGTCTAATCCTTGGTTGGTGGCGATCACCCTAAATACAGTTTTACTCGCGATCGCCACCATTGCTCCTAAAAAATTGCTCACTCCCGCTGGTCAATTTCACGGCTGGGTATTGGGCGTCCTCATTTGGGGCTGTTTGGGATGGCAAGGCTATGCTGTGGTGATGTTTTACTTTCTTGTCGGATCGGGAGTTACCCGCATCGGCAAAGCTCAAAAAGAAGCAGAAGGCATAGCAGAAAAGCGTTCAGGCGCCCGAGGCCCGGAAAATGTCTGGGGTTCAGCTTTAACCGCTACTCTTTGCGCTTTGGGAGTTTTGGCGTTATCTATTTTAGCAGAGACAGGCAAGATGTCTGTTTTAGCAGAGACAGGCAAGATGTCTGTTTTAGCAGAGACAGGCAAGATGCCTGTGTCACAAGATGCTATTTCCCTGTTATTGTTGGGTTACGCGGCGAGTTTTTGCACCAAACTTTCCGATACCAGCGCCAGCGAAATCGGCAAAGCTTACGGGAAGCGGACTTTTTTGATTACTAGCTTGCAGCCCGTACCTAGGGGTACCGAAGGGGCCGTAAGTTTGGAAGGAACGATCGCGGGTATTGTCGGCTCAATTTTGATTGCACTTTTAAGTTGGGCCGTAGGTTTAATTGACTTGACAGGAATTGTTTTTTGTGTTATTGCGGCTTTTATTGCCACGAATATCGAGAGCGTGATTGGGGCGACGGTGCAATCAAAGTTTGAGTGGCTCACGAACGAGGTGGTAAATTTTTTCAATACACTCATAGGAGCGATCGCAGCGATTATTTTAGCGGCGACATGGAGAGCTTTTTTAGCTTAGTTAATCCTGGACGCATTCGCGGCCCAATCAACCTGGTTTTTTAGGATAATTCAAAGGATTAACGCAGTATTTTTGGAAAAAAAGCCGGTTGCGCCGTCCAGGGCTATTAGCTATTAATCATTAGTCATTAGTCTCAAGCAATCAACTCATGACTAATGATGAATAGTTAATCAAACTAAGCGTCGTCTTGCGGCCCAAAAACCATTTGTAAAATCATCGTCGGTTCGCCCCGCTTGTGATAGCGATCGGCCCAATTGCGAATAATTTCATCTAATTCCTCAAGGGCTTGGTCGAGCCGTTCCGGCGGAATATCCAAAGTCTCCATAATTCGCATCACCTTCGGTTGTTTTTCCGCCCAATCCTTCATCAGCCGGAAATATCTAGCCGTATCCTCAACCATAGTAAATGTCCGCTCTTCCTGCTCTGCGGGAGAGTAAGTAGCGCGGGTGAGGGCATAAAACGGCATTCCCCAAGGAGAATCAATGCGAGTTACTGTCCCAGAATAGATCAAGCGCCGCTTAATGTGTTCTGCTAGAGCTTCGCTCAAAGGCATTCGCCTTTCTGGAGACATATCTTCTTGCGATCGCCTGTGCAGAAACTCGATCAACTCCATAAACTGAAAAGAATTGATCAGTTGAGCGTCTGGCGGATTCGGAGGAATCTTGCCTTCGAGATATTTTTTTTCATCTACAGTCAAATTGTTTCCCGGAATGCGAGGGCGTCCCGGCATCCAACCATACTGTTCCAGCCAGACATAAGGAAACTGAATCAAATATCTAGGTTCTTGCGAACCCAACATTTTCAGCAATTTTCCCTGAGTCAGAGCTTCCCGGACTTCTTCAACAATCACCTTCACCCGTTTAGGCTCAATGTGATGCAAGTGTCCGGTCATCCGCAGGTTGTTGTCCTGCTCCATATAAGTCATATAAATGGCACACTTAGCCGCCGTTGCGGCCGCGTCTAGAAACGCCCCGTGCCTGTGCCCACTGGTTCTCATGGCGCTAAACGCCAGATATAGCATGATCTGATCCATTGCACTAGGGCTGAGGCTTTTGACCAGATCTAAAGAGTCATTTTTCATCACTATCCCCGAAATAGCCAAATTAGGAGGCATTTTGTCATCCTCCATTAAATTATTGCGAGAGCGCCGAATCAAGCATAGCCGACTGTCGCCGGAAAGCTTGCCAGCTACCCTAATATTCAGGTTAGTTAATTTCCCTGAGGTAACAGGGCATGGGCTTAAAGGCTATCCACACCGCATAAGTGGTTCTTATTGGTGGCCAATTTAAGTAGATTGCTGCACCCTCTGCGCTGACAGTTTACCTATATATAAGTTAGTTATCGCAAATTAATTATAGTGCAGCGGTTGAAAATTAAACCCTACCTGTGGGGGGGAGAACGTAAATAACTGTTGCGCTCCCAAGAATTTGAGGCGACTCCGAGCCCCTAATTCTTGAATAGTCATGGATGCCGAAACCCGGTTCGATCTACTAAAATAAGGCTGTTGCATAATTGCGGGAAGATTTTGATGGTTTTGTGGGATGGGATATCGTAGCCAGTCCGCTGTATTTTCACAGCAGGCAGGACACCCCACAAAAATCCTCGTCAAATTGTGCAACGCCAAAATAAGGCGTGGAAGGCGAGGGATATTGGTTGAAAAACCCAGATGCTCCGAGGCCTGTGGTTAGTGCTTGTTTAATTGAAGCGTTTTCAATACAAAACCGCCACATACTAGAATCTATCTCTAGGTAGATGGCGGTTCCCCGTTTATATGCTAATATTTGTTACACTAAAAATAATCTCCTAAAAACTGTCCACAAAAAGTGCAGTTGTCGCTTAACCTGAAAAACTAGAATCCCAGAAAATCCGATCGCGCGATCGAATGAACGGCCCAAAGCAACTCAGTTGTGGTCATCACTTGCGTCCGATGCCCTTAGAAATCTTGTAGCGGATGAGTGTAAACAGTAGGCTCAGTAAAATTTCTGCGGTTGCCTCGCCTCTTAATAGGACGCTCGCCCTTTTGTTGAGTTTGGGCTGACAACATATATTGAGCGGTGCCAGTTTCGAGGATGGGGAGTGGAGATTCAAAAGCTTGAGCGGCGCTGGCACTCAAGGTAATGCCCAACAGGCTCAGTAAAGCAATTGCAGTGTAGGTTTTCATGGGTAGTATTCGTCTCAGTATCTATTTAGAGATACGACATTTACCCAGGCTGATCAGGATGAATTTCCCTGAAATTATCAAACTAGAGAATTAGGAATCAGGAATCAGGAATCAGAAGGAAGAAGAAGAAGGAAGAAGAAGAAGGAATCAGGAAGAAGGAATCAGGCTTAAGTTAAGCTATCGCGCCTTTAAATTGTCTCCTAAAATCCTTGTATAAAAAGCGGAAAATTATCTTTCCCTCTCCCTTTCTCACCCTCTCCCCCTCCCGAAGCAACAGACACTTTAGATGCGTAGCATCTCATCTATGAGAGCAGTCAATCGATTTGAGATTTGAGATTTGAGATTTGAGATTTGAGATTAAAGAATTGAAGCATTGACTTGCGCGAGATTAATTCGGGGGTGGCTTTATCGGATACAGGTTTTTTATTTCTGGGTCCTGAGTCTGCTTTCGGAATGAATCACGTGGCGGGTATCCTGGATGCTTGATTGTCAGAAGTTGAGGTAAAATGGAATAACTAAAATCTCTGGCTTCAATAATAAAAAAATTCCTAATTGCACTACCCAGACGGTTGCAATAATATACAAAACCGCCAAATACGAGATTCAATCTCTCGATAGATGGCGGTTTAAGGTTTATATGCTATCATCACTCACATAAAAGAAGATCCTAATGACTGTAAACAAGAAATGCAGTTGCCTTGGAAACCTGAAAAACTATCATCCCAGGAAATCAGATTGAGCGCTCGACACGGGCGGCAGAAACTAACTCAATAACGGAAATCGCTTTCGTCCAATGTCATTAAAATGCTTGTAGTTGATGAGTGTAAAGATTAGGCTCAATGAACTCTCGGCGTCCGCTGCCTCTTTCTGGAGAACGATCGCCCCTTTGTTCGGTTTGGGCGGATAAAATGTATGGATGTGTGGCAATTTGGAGCAGCCCGACGAGGGATTCCAAGACTAGAACGACAGTGGCGCTCAAAGTAACGTCCAAAAGACTCAGTAAAGCAATTGGTGTGTAAGTTTGCATGGGTAGTATCCGTGTCAGTGTCTATTAACTGATACGGGATCTCCCCGATCGATCAGGATAAATTTCTGTGAATTTTTCGGATCTCTGCAAAAAACCTCACCTCTTCAATTCTACTGAGCCCGCCAGCAGCCAAGCACCTGCCGAATTCAGCCGGCCCCATACTGTCAGAGGCTTTTCGGTTTCGCAATTGTGTAAAAATCTGTCGGTTTCCGAGTCCAAAGTCACGAGTTGCCAAGTTTGACCGACTAAGGAGGCAGGGCTTGTCAGCGTTAGTGTCCAGTTTTGTTCGCCGAGGCGGCGGAAAATGCCCGAAAATTGGCTGTGGGTATTTGCTGTTTGACTGCTTTGTTTCTCTACTGAGTCCTGACATTCGCCGCTGGCCGGATATGCTTGGGGTCGATCAAGATAATAGCGTTGCCAATCCAGCCAGTCCGATCGCCCCCGTGTCAAATTAAATAAGGGAATAACCGCCGCACTCGCCTCCGAATCTTGCAGCAAAGCTTCCTGCAAAACTCTCACCGGCAACTCCCGCGGCTGACATCCAGATTCCGCGCACAAAGCCGCCGCCATCCCCGCCGCCTGTCCAATATTCATTACCGTCGGTTGCAAGCGAGTTGCACCGTTGGCGATGTGAGAGACGGAAATATTTTTTTCGCAGACTAGCAAACCGTCTGTACTCGCAGGAATTAGGGCGCTGTAAGGAATGGTAAACGGAGTTCCCGTCCAGCGGCCGCCCCAGCGGAGGGATTTTGGCTGCAGAGGAATGTCGCCACTGGTGTAGTGGTGGTCATTGGCATAGTTGCCGATCGCAATTGTTTCACAAATGCCCTCAGAATTTATCGGCAACTTCGCGACTCTTCCGCCGGCAATAGGCAAAATATCTTGTTCTGTGACTGTACTTATCCCTCGCAAGCGCCGACTTTCTCGGTAGTAAGGATGTAAGGCAAAGGAAGAAAGAAGGGAAGAATTTTGTTGATTGTCGATCGTTGAAATGGGGAAAATATTCTGTGCTAAGCCGTAGCGGGGGCCGAGTTGCGTTTGAATGAAGCGGGCAAAACTTTGAGTGTGCCACAGACTTTCTTGGAGAAATTCTTGTCGAGATGCTTCAGATTTAATGAGTCGATCGACCCCTTCACCATAATCATTACCTCGAATCGGCCAATTAATCATCAACAATCCCCCTGGCAGCCTGCCGTAATTGAGAAATTGTTCGGGAGTGTAACCGTCCCAAGCACCGATAAATCGATCGGGATTTTCAACAGGCGGCGCGGGAATTTCTGATCCTGCCGCACCTTTACCAAAATCCTGCATGATTGCCACCCAAGTCGGAGCTTGCACCGAATAGCTCTCTGTGAGAGCATTAGAGGCAGCCGGCGCGCTGGGTTCTCCCCACTCGGCTTGGAATTCCCAACCCCAGCGGTGTCCAACATCCGCTAAAGCCAGCACATCTCCCAATTCCGTTGCATCCAAAGTGATTTTGGCCGAAACCGTAAAATCTGCAAACTGAACGCCAGAAATGCGATCTCCTTCATACAGCACATCGTGAGCTTTTTGTCCACAAATCCACTGTAAGTTCGGCAAACATTTAACCCAATCAGCGAAAATTTCAGCACCGGTGCGGGGATCGTAAGTAAAAAAACTTACCCAGCCCCAATCCAAACCTCCCGGCTGTCGCTGCTGGAGTTCCCGCAAAAACGCGCCCCACAAACCAGTTTGAAAAGCTGCTAATTCATTGCCATCGGGGGCAGAAACGCCTGCTGCTGTCAGCATTCCTCCCAGCCAGGGGAATTCGCTTACTAAAATAGTTTTGGCACCTCGGCGGGCTGCTTGGACGGCTGCTGCAGTGCCGCCGGTGCCGCCACCGACTACCAAAACATCTGCTTTTAAGGTTGGGGACATGGGGAATAGGATTTTAGATTTTAGATTTTAGATTTTAGATTGCGAAAGGCTCAGTCAGGTGATGGGTGCGCTACGGATAGATGTTCGGCGTTTGTTATCCCCCATTGAAGGTAAGGTGCACGGCCCAAGAGCACCCTACGGATTTTAAGATTACCTATTTATTTCTCCCCTTCCCTCTTCCTCTGTGTCCTCTGCGTCCTCTGCGGTTAATAAAAAAAATTAGTTATTGTGAAAGTCAGATCGCATCTCAAATCAAAAAGAATCAGAAAATGGGGAACCGCGACAGTAAAATAATACGTCGCGTAATTTCTCCACTATTCACTACTAACCAAGCAATTGAAAATGGAAAAAGGTTTTATTTTGTGGTTTACCGGGCTGAGCGGTTCCGGCAAGACAACGATCAGCAAAGCTCTCGAACCCGAATTGAAGGCAAGAGGTTGCAAAGTTGAAATATTGGATGGAGATGTCGTTCGCACCAACTTGTCAAAAGGTTTGGGATTTAGCCAAGAAGACAGAGATACTAATATTCGGCGGATTGGATTTGTAGCTCACCTGCTGAGCCGCAATGGAGTAGCCGTAATGACCGCAGCTATTAGCCCCTACAGAGCAATTCGCGACGAAATTAGAGCAATGGAGCCCCATTTTGTTGAAGTATATATCACAGCGCCGTTAGAAGTGTGCGAAGGTCGCGATGTCAAGGGGCTATACGCTAAGGCGAGAGCAGGAGAAATTAAGGGTTTTACGGGAATTGACGATCCTTATGAAGAACCGCTTAATCCTGAGATTATTTGTTACACAGAGCGAGAAAGTGTGGAAGAGAGTGTTAAAAAAGTTCTGACCAAGTTAGAACAGTTGGGTTACATTTGATGTTGGCGGGGTTGGATGAGGATAGGGGCAAAAAGCGATGGTGGTTAAAAGTTCTTCGCACGGCGTGCAACTTGAGAAAAAATCTCATCCTTGTGTCCCCTTTGCGGAGAGGGAGGGTGAAGAATTTCTCCCATTTCCTGCAAGAAGAGGGGCTCAGGGAGACATTTCCAGCAAAAGCTGCAAGCTAAGTTATTGGGCAAGCAATGCTGTCAAAAGTTTAATGATTCAAAGTTTAACAGTGTCAGTGCTGGCGGCGGTGGGTTCATCTCCTGCAGCGGCCCAGTTTATGCCTCCTCCTCCTCCTCCTCCTGATGCGGGTTCTCCTGTTCCTGTACCAGTACCGGCAGTGCCGGGATTGCCGGGATTGCCGGCAAGTGAACCTTCAAGTGTACGATCGGAAGTTTACACTTTAGGCGCGGGCGATCGTATTCAAATGGACATCTTCAACGTCCCGGAATACAGCGGCCCCAACGGTCAACACCAAGTACAGGCAGACGGTTCCCTGAGTTTGCCGTTAATTGGCAGCGTTTCGGTGTACGGGATGACTCTAGAACAAGCTTCTAATGCTGTTAAAGACAAATACGGCAAATACCTTAAACGTCCTTGGATTACCCTGAAACTGCTGGCGCCGCGTCCTTTGCAAATTGCGATCGCGGGCGAAATCAACCGCCCCGGAGCCTATACAATATCCTCAGCAGCAGGCCCCGGAGGCACAGCAGAGCAAATGGGAACTCAAATGCCAACGATATCGCGGGCTCTGCGAATGGCCGGCGGAATTACCCAGTCAGCAGACGTGCGCCAAATCAAAATCCGCCGCCCCCAGCGCAACGCACCGGAACAAATTATTAGTGTGGATTTGTGGGAATTATTGCAAAACGGCGATTTGCGGGCCGATATGACTTTGCGCGACGGCGATACTATATTTATTCCCACTGTAACTAGCCTCAACCGCCAAGAAGCACCGACTTTAGCAGTAGCTAACATTACCGGACAAAGCACTCAACCAATTAATATTGCTGTGGTGGGCGAAGTAACTCGCCCCGGTACTTATACTTTGGCAAAAGAGGCTCAAAGTAGGGTACAAGAGAATGAAATGGGTGAAAATTCTGGTTTGTTTGCTGCCAGCGAAACCAACGGCGGGGAAAATGTTTTGCAGCAAACGGTAACGAGGGCAATTAAAATGGCGGGCGGCATTACGCCGGTAGCTGATATCCGACAAATACAAGTTCGCCGCCTGACACGGGCGGGTACAGAACAAATTATTAATGTGAATTTGTGGCAACTTTTGGAAGGGGGAGATGTATCCCAAGATTTAGCGCTACAACAGGGAGATACGGTAATCGTTCCCAAAGCCGAAAACCTCGATGAAACCCAAGACGAACAAGTTGCTAATTCTAATTTTTCACCGGATACTATTAAGGTGAACATTGTGGGAGAAGTCGTGAAACCGGGAGCGATTGCGGTGCTGCCCAACACTACTTTAAATCAAGCGCTGGTAGCAGCGGGAGGTTTTAATAAAGCGCGGGCAGAAATGGATTCGGTGAATTTAATTCGCCTCAATCCTAACGGCACCGTTTCGCAGCTAACTGTTAAGGTTGATTTTTCTGCAACTGCCAATGAAGCAACTAATCCCAAACTGCAAAATAATGATGTAATTATGGTAAGGCGATCGGGTCGCGCTACGTTCTCGGATAATGTAGGCGGGACTCTCGCTCCTCTCAGCCCGCTGTTAGGAATATTTCGGTTGTTCGATATTTTTAGGTGATTTGAAGAGACTGGCATTAAGACCTCAGAAACCCGCTTTATATAAAAAATAGCGGTTTGGTAATGAAATATTTAGGAATTAACCGATTTCCTGAAACTCCGCCACCAATACAGACGTTTAAACTAATAAGTTGTAGAAATCAAATGAAACCAGGGAAACAATCTCCACTAGCAATTTTTAATCATAAAAAAGCCGCTGATATTCAAAAAATATCTTCGGGACTTTATGAAGAAGATCAATTTTTAGGCAGAAACAAAACCGAGGCAGAAGAGTTAAGTTTTTGGGAAGTTTGCCGCAGTCGCTCCATCTTAGTCATCGGTGTAGCAGCGGCAGTGACTACCGGAGTTTTCGCCTGGACACTGAATCAAAAAAGCGAGTACGAAGGGCGCTTTCAATTATTAGTAGAACCAGCCGTTACGCAAAATACTTTAGCCAAAATCTACTCCGGTGAGCTGAAACTGCAACCAGCGGCCCCAGCGACCCAAGAAAAGGGCGGTTTTGACTACGAATCCCAAATTCAAGTTTTGCAAAGCCCCCAAGTAATGTCGCCGATTATTAAACAGTTGCAGGCTAAGTATCCCGAAATAAATTACAACTATCTATTGAACCAAAAAGCAGATAATTTGCCGTTTTCTCAGGAAACTAGGTTGTCAATTAATCGATTCAAAAATACCAAGATTATCGAAGTTAGATATCGGGATTATGATCCGAAAAAAATTCAGTTTGTTTTGGAAAAAGTTGCGCTAGGCTACCGCAACTACAGCGTGCAAGATACCACAACTCAAATTAGTCAGACTCTGGATTTTGTGAAATCGCAAATTCCCAACCAGCAAAAGCGCCAACAAGCTCTGCAAACTGAAATCCAAAAATTGCGACAGCAGTACAATTTCATCGATCCGCAAATTCAAACCCAACAACTCGCGCAGCAAATCAGTGAACTTCAAACGCAAAGATTGGAAGCGCAAACGCAGCTAAATCAGCAGAGATTTCTCTATTCCAATCTGCAAAATCAGCTCGGATTAAACCAGAAGCAAGCGCTGATGGCATCGGCTCTGAGTCAAGCTCCCCGCTATCAAGGGATGCTGACTCAATTGCAACAATTAGAAGGGCAAATTGCGATTAACTCGGCTACGTTTACAGACGAAACTCCGCAAATGCAATTGTTGCGAGAACAGCGCAAGAACCTGATTCCTTTGTTGAAGAAAGAAGCCCAACATGTTCTGGGAACTGATTTGGCTAAGGTAAATTCGCAAGTGCTGACTTTTCAAGATCCGGTGCGGATTAAGTTAATCGAGCAGTTTATCGGTACTGCTAATTTAATTCAGGTGCTGGGCGTGCGGAATCAAGTTTTGGAACAAGCTGCTAAGCAGTTGAATCAATACTCTCAAAAATTCCCGGTGATTTTGCGGCGCTATTCCGATTTGCAGCGCGAGTTGGATTTGACTAACAATACGCTGAATAGTTTGGTGGCAAAACAGCAAGCTTTGCAGCTTGAAGCTGTGGGCAAAAAAGAGGTGGCTTGGGAAGTTATTGCTAAGCCGGAAATTCCGCGTTACAAAAATGGCGAGTTGATGGCTGTTGCTCCGATTATGCCTTTGAATTTGGCTTTGGGGGGATTGGCTGGTATGCTGTTTGGTATGCTGGCGGCGCAGTTGGCGGAACGGTTTAAAAATAAAACGGTGTTCCAAACTCCAGAGGATGTCAAACAGTCGATTCGCCTGCCTTTGTTGGGGGTAATTCCTGCTAGCGATAAAATTTTGAGACTTCCTCCTGCTGAGACAAGCCCGGTGGATGTGGCAATTTCGCCGATGCCGACGGATGCTTTTCAAGAAGCTTTTCGATCGCTCAATGCGAATATTCGCTTACTAAACGTTGATACTCCGATCAATTCTTGTGTAATTACTTCTTGTCAAGTAGGTGACGGCAAGTCTACGGTAGCAGTAAATCTGGCGCGGGCGGCGGCGGCAATGGGGCAGCAAGTGCTGTTGGTGGATGGGGATTTACGGCGCCCGCAGGTACACGAAATGCTGGGTTTACCGAATTGGCAAGGCTTGCACAATGTGATTGCTGATGATGTGGATGTGCAACAGGTGATTTTGCGATCGCCCCGCGATGAAAATTTGTTTGTGTTAACTTCCGGCCCGGTTCCTCTCGATCCCACAAAGGTGCTTTCTTCCCGAAAAATGCAGCATTTAATGGCAGCTTTGTCAAGTCATTTTGACTTAGTTATTTACGATACGGCGCCGCTTTTAGGTTTGGCGGATGCGAATTTGTTGGCGGCTCACACTAACGGATTGATGCTGGTAGTAGGGCTGCATCAAACTGAGCGGGAGGCGCTGGTGTTGGCTTTTGAAGATTTGAAAATGGCGGGGATTCCGCTGTTGGGAATGGTGGCGAATAACGATAAAGGCAGCAGGTATTACTATCAGTCTTACGTGCAGGATTACGTCCAGGAACAGTCTGTTTGAGGGAGAGGAATTGCTAATTATCGTAGGGTGCGTCGCTGCGAGATTTTCGCTCTTTTTTGGGATTTTTGATGGCGACGCACCTTATGCCTAATTCTTGCAAGGTGCGTCGCTGCGAGATTTTCGCTCTTTTTTGGGATTTTTGATGGCGACGCACCCTACGGTTTTTGTGGTTGAGAATGCAAGGCGGGCGGGACACCCGACAAGATATTTCATCCATCTTGCACCATTCATTGTGAATAAAGCTTTCAGGGGCGGGCGGGACGCCCCACAAGAACATTTAACTTTTGTGGAACAGGCCGGCGTCGCCTGTTAAGCGAGATTTGTGCGTGATTTCAGAAAGACAAATTTTCTTAAGATTTGCGATCGAGACTCTGAACTATAATTAAAAGTAGAGAAATTTAAACAAATCGCGGCACTTGCAACTTGGCAAGACCTGAAAGAAAACGTGGCAGGTAAATTCCTATTTTGTAATATCTTGATACAACTCCCTGCCTAGGCTGATAGCTAGCAGGGAGTTTTGTGTTTTTCACACAGGAGATGAAACAATGGCTATTGCTACTATCAACCCGGCAACGGGAGAAATGCTGAAAACTTTCGAGCCGATCGCGGATGAGGTAATAGAAGCTAAGCTGGAATTAGCACAGCAAGCTTTTAACAAATACCGCCAACTGCCGTTTGAGCAGAGAGCTCTGTGGATGCAGAAAGCGGCAGACATCTTGGAGCGCGATCGCGAAATTTACGCTGAAATGATGACCCTGGAAATGGGCAAAACGCTCAAATCTGCGATCGGCGAAGTGGAAAAATGCGCCTTAGTTTGCCGCTATTACGCCAAAAATGCCGCTCAATTTATGGCAGACGTACCGGCAACCACTGACGCTAGCAGCAGCTTTGTCCGCTACCAACCGCTGGGCGCTATTTTAGCCGTTATGCCGTGGAATTTCCCATTTTGGCAAGTTTTTCGGTTTGCGGCGCCGGCGCTGATGGCGGGCAATGTTGGCTTGCTAAAACACGCTTCCAACGTGCCTCAGTGCGCTTTGAAAATCGAAGAAATTTTTACGCTTGCTGGCTTTCCCGAAGGCGTGTTTCAAACTTTGTTAGTTGGCGCCGACAAAGTAGCCGATATCGTTGCGGACGATCGTATAAAAGCAGCAACTCTCACCGGTAGCGAACCAGCGGGTGAAAGTTTGGCAGCAAATGCGGGCAAAAATTTGAAAAAAGTAGTGCTGGAATTGGGAGGAAGCGACCCATTTATTGTGATGTCGAGCGCCGATGTAGCAGCAGCTTTATCAACTGCTGTGACATCCCGGATGCTCAATAACGGTCAATCTTGTATCGCCGCCAAACGCTTTATTTTAGCAGAAGAGATTGCCGACGAATTCATCACAGGATTTGTCGAAAAAATCGAGCAATTAAAAGTAGGCGATCCGATGTTGCCCGAAACCGATATCGGCCCTTTAGCTACTCCGGCAATCCTCAAAGACTTGGATAAGCAAGTGCAAACTTGCATCCAATCGGGAGCAAAACTTCTGACAGGTGGCCGCCCATTGTCAGAGAATGCCGGCAATTTCTACTTGCCAACTATTCTGACAGATATTCCGCCGAATGCCTCTGCCCGTCAAGAAGAATTTTTCGGGCCTGTAGCTTTAGTATTCCGGGTTGCAGGCATCGATGAGGCGATCGCCCTGGCAAACAGCACATCTTTTGGCTTGGGTGCGTCAGCTTGGACTACAGTAAACTCAGAGAGCGATCGATTTATTTCCGAACTAGAGGCGGGCGCGGTATTCATCAACGGTTTAGTAAAATCAGACCCTAGATTGCCCTTCGGCGGTATCAAACGCTCCGGTTACGGACGCGAATTGAGCATCCAAGGAATGCACGAATTTGTTAACATAAAAACAGTGTGGGTGAAATAAGCTCCCACTCTATCAACCGATCGCACAAATCTACATAAGTCTGCGTTTATCTGCGTTTACCTGCGGTTAAAAATTCCCATTTAGTATTTTTGCGATCGGTTGAAAAAGAAAGACCCAAAACCCCCATTAACCGAGGAGAAAAACGGAAATGAACACAGCTCAACTATTGGTAAAATGTTTAGAAAATGAAGGCGTCGAATACGTCTTCGGACTTCCTGGAGAAGAAAATTTAGAAGTTCTAGAAGCCCTGAGAAACTCTTCAATTAAATTTATTACTACTCGCCACGAACAAGGCGCCGCTTTCATGGCAGACGTTTACGGTCGTCTCACCGGCAAAGCCGGCGTTTGCTTGTCCACCTTGGGCCCTGGCGCAACTAACTTAATGACAGGAGTTGCTGACGCCAACTTAGACGGCGCTCCTTTAATAGCAATTACCGGACAAGTCGGCACAGACAGAATGCACATAGAATCGCACCAATATTTAGATTTGGTCGCCATGTTTGCGCCAGTTACTAAGTGGAATGCTCAAATTGTTCGCCCCAGCACGACGGCAGAAATTGTCCGCAAAGCATTTAAAGTAGCTCAAAGTGAAAAGCCGGGAGCAGTTCACATTGACTTACCTGAAAACATCGCAGCCATGCCTGCTGAAGGACAGCCACTCACCAAAGACAACCGCGAAAAAACTTTTGGCGCTTACCAAAGCTTGAATAAAGCCGCTGTGGCAATTTCCAAGGCAAAAAGTCCTCTGCTTTTAGTAGGAAACGGCGCGATCCGCGCTAACGCCAGCGATGCTTTGACCCAATTTGCTACTCGATTGAATATTCCTGTAGCTAATACTTTCATGGGCAAAGGTGTAATTCCTTACACTCATCCTTTGGCGCTTTGGACGACGGGCTTGCAAAAACGCGATTACATTAGCTGTGCTTTTGAAGAAACGGATTTAGTGATTGCTGTTGGCTACGATTTGATTGAATATTCCCCGAAGAAGTGGAATCCTGAAGGAAAAATTCCGATTATTCATATTGGAGCTCTGCCAGCAGAAATTGACAGCAGTTATATTCCTCTTATAGAAGTTGTGGGGGATATTTCTGATTCTCTCAATGAAATTTTGCAGCGTGCCGATCGCATGGAGAAAGTAGACCCTTTTGCTAAGCAATTGCGGGCGGATATTCGCGCTGGGTACGAACAATATGCAGCCGACGACGGTTTCCCGATCAAGCCACAAAAACTCATTTACGATTTGCGGCAAGTCCTGGGCCCGGAAGATATTCTTATATCTGATGTGGGAGCTCACAAAATGTGGATCGCGCGGCACTATCATTGCGATCGCCCGAATACCTGTTTGATTTCCAACGGCTTTGCGGCGATGGGAATTGCGATTCCGGGTGCGGTAGCTGCAAAACTCGTTTATCCCGATCGCAAAGTAATAGCAGCCACCGGCGACGGCGGTTTTATGATGAATTGCCAAGAGTTAGAAACTGCTTTGCGAGTCGGTACTAATTTTGTGACGCTGATATTTAATGACGGCGGTTACGGGTTAATTGAATGGAAGCAGCAAGATTATTTTGGTCATTCCGATTTCGTAAAATTTGGCAATCCTGATTTTGTGAAATTTGCGGAAAGTATGGGTTTAAAAGGCTATCGAGTGGAATCTGCAACGGATTTTATTCCGATTCTGAAAGAAGCCCTTGCTCAAGATGTCCCTTGCGTGATTGACTGTCCGGTAGACTATCGGGAAAATGCGCGTTTCAGTCAATTATCTGGGGATATGAGTTGCAATTTGTAAGAGTAGCTAGAGCCCCGACTTATTAAAGAAGTCGGGGCTCTAATAATGGACATTATTCGAGATAGAGTTTTGTAGCTTGTTTAAGATTGGCGATCGCTTATTCTATGGTTTCGCCTTGGTCAACTGTGCCGACTTCGGGACATTCGGCAATGTATCTATCTTCTTGTTTGTAAATGATGCCTGTGAAGCTGTGAGTGTTCATAATGTTTTTGCTTCCATTTAGATAACGCTCAAGCTAGCATCCGGGCGTGAGCAATTTCTCTATCACCTATGAGACGGACTTGGGAGCTAAAGAGTGAAATAATAGCTAATGTTTTCCCCGTCAAGGTAACAAATTCTACTTCATATCCTACCCCACCTTGATGTACTAAAACAACTGTGCCAATATCGCCTTGGCTTAATTTTTTTTCGGGGATATCAATTGTTAAAACAATGCTGTCAAGTTCTTGAATCATTTTATTTTTTATTTTGGTGGATAGGCACTTACTAGCCTGGGAGTGTCGCCTCCGGTTTCAATAAACCAAACAGAACGCACAAAGGGTTTTCTGCCATCTGCTGCTAGCATTTCTCCTTCAATAACGTACCGACTGCCAAAAGGAGATTCTTCAATTTTAGCTAATTCATGGTCGGCGGCATGACGCAGCAAGGCAGTTGCCATGATTTCCCAAGCATCAACTGAAAAACCAAACCGTAAAAAAAATTTTGCTTTGCTTTTCCCGTCGCGGTGGGTGAGTGAGAGCAGATATTCGGTAATTTTCTTTTCAGGAACGACTGCTCTTTCATAATTGGGCAGTTTCAAGCACTCTCTCCAAAGCTTACTCTTGTATATTAACCAGAGTTGAGGCGATCGGTCAAGCAGGGGCGATTCCCTACAGGATACCTGCGCCGCGCGTGCTTTTTGACAAGTTGGGTTGGGATGGGCGATCGCTAAACTTGTCAGGTAATTATGGTAATCTAAAAGTTAGGTAATTAGGACTGGCAAGAATGGAGGAATGTGACAACACAATTTTTCTGTCCATATCTCGATAGCGAGGTTGAACTCACTGAAGAGCGAGAACTACATATTGTTGATACACATCCCGATTTGCTACCATCTTATCAGGAAAGAATTGCTAAAACTCTAGCTGACCCAGATGAGGTTCGATGTGATTTACGTTTCGGCAATACTTTTCTATTTTCATAGCAGTATGGTAAGGGTCGCAAGGGTAGGTATGTTGTAGTAGCTGTTGTGAATGATACAGTTCCGAGAGAGCGCTATTGGATCGTGACAGCTTACTTAACAAAAAATGTTACCCAAGGAGAGATAATATGGCAGAAAAACTAACTTTTAAATACGATGCTATTGGGGATATTTTGTACGTGAATAAATGTTCGCCTTATGCAGAGCAAGAATCGCAAGAACTAGAATATGGAATTGTGGCTCGTCTCAATCCTGACACGGAGGAAATTGAAAATCTGGAAGTTATGTTTTTCTCCAAGCGGTTGCGAGAGAGTAATGTATTTGAATTGCCGATTGTGGGTGAGTTGCACTTGAGTTATAATGCTTAGAAAAGACTGCATTACGTCATTATTTCCACTGTTTGCTAGAATTATTTAAGTCAGCTCTAAGGACGGCTATGACTCAAGCTATCTCAACAAAAAATGAATATCAAATAACTGCGAGTTCTCCAGTTTGGGAAAGAGTTGAGCAAATTGCCGCACAATTTAACTTGTCAGTTTCTGAACTATTGGAACAGATAGGCGAAGGTCAACTCAAAGTTGTGGCGGTTCCAGGTAATTCAGTAAAAGTGAGTGAGCAAGATATTGCCAATGCTTTTATTTGGTTAGCCGCCCAAACTAATGTAGCAATCAACGCCTACAAGCTACAAAAACTAATGTATTATGCTCAAGCTTGGTATTTAGGAGTTTACGGCAAGCCACTATTTGATGCAGATTTTGAAGCAGGGATTCACGGGCCGGTTATTCCTGATTTATTAGAAAAGTATCAACGACAATTTAGTTGGGAAGCAATTACAGAGAAAATCGAACAACCGAAACTTCCCCAAAAAATCGGGGAATTTATCGAGGAAGTTGCTGATGCTTATTTTGAGTATGATGATGCAACTTTGGAACGAATGATTTGCAGTGAAAAACCTTGGCAGGAAGCGAGAGGAGATTTGCCGAGAGACGAATCTTGTCATGGGATTATTTCTCACGAATCGATGAAGAAATATTATTCGGGCCGTTTCTTCTCTAAAGAATAAGCTCCGAGGCATTTAAATTGCACGACCGAATACAATTAAACTTTTGTGGGGTGGGCATCCTGCCCGCCCTAAAGATATAAGTTAAATGCACAACAGCTTATAAGGACGATTCCCTACGGCATAGCTGCGCTTCACGCACTTTGTGACAAGTTGGTATGTGAGGGCGCTCTTTTTCAGATTCAAGTATTCGGTTAGCTGCTGCCTTCGTGATGGACTGGATAATCCCGTCAAAATCTTTACGGATTTCTGCAAATTGTTTTACCCAAGTATTAGAAGCATAAATCACTTCTTCTTGATTCTGGCGAGAGGCTGCAATTTGCTTCTCAATCTCTCCGTAGAGTTTTGTTTCCACTTGTCGGAGTTGTGATATCAAATCCGGTAGCATCGGAATTAATATTACCCATTGCTTTCGAGACGGCGCCGTGCCTATTAGTGTCAACAGTTAACACTCAACCATTCAGTTTTTCGACCCGCCCGTCAACAGTCAACAGTCAACAATCATTCCGGTGGCACCGGAATTGATATCAAATCTAATCACTTCAAACCCAATAATAAGGCGATTCCGCCGATCGCACCAACTACCCCCAAAACAGCCCGAATGCTCACTTTTTCGCCCGCCAGCACGGCTAAAGGCAGGATAAATAGGGGACTGGTAGAACAGAGTGCTTGAGCTATTCCTGCGGGTGCATATTTCAGCGCAGTCTGTTGCAGGAAAATTCCGAGATATGTTCCTAAAAAAGCTGCTAGAATTATTGCACCTAATAGTTTTGGCGCTTTTAATTGTTTGAAACTGTTAAGGTTTTTTTGGTTCAAAAAGCATAGCATAACTGCCATGCCACCGCTCAAACGCAAGGCCGCCGTCCACAGGGGATCAATATCTATTTGAGTGAAGGCGGCGCGGGATAAAATAGCTCCGATGGCATGGGATGTTTGTCCTAATAAACTAATGGCTAATCCTTGCCAAAGATGTTTTGATGGTAAGGTGGTTTCGGCTGTTCGTTCTGCAATTACCCACGCTACGCCGCAGATTGTTAAAAGAATGCCTGTACAAGCAATAGCAGATAACTTTTCTTGCAAAAATATTAAGCCCAATAAAGCTGTTAAAGGAGGAGATAGGGTTTCTAAAAGCAGCGTTCGCCTCGCGCCTAAATATTTTAATACGATAAAGAAAGCGGTGTCTCCGATGCCAATTCCTAGACCACCACTAATCAGCAGCATTGCTAAAATATTAGGGTTGATTGCGGGTAAAGATTTTCCTAAAATTATTACAGTGGCAAGGAGCATGAAAAGGGCGATCGCACCTTTGAGCAAGTTTAGCACGACTGCGGGGAGTTGCTGTCCCACTCGCTGCCAGATGGTGGAAGATAGGGCCCAGACAAGTGCAGCGCCTAAAGCGGCAATTTCACCCATAAAATCTGTTGACTGTTGACTGTTGACTGTTGACTGTTGACTGACTAAGGACTAATGACTAAGGACTAATGACTAAGGACTAATGACTAAGGACTAATGACTAAGGACTAATGACTGTTGTTACCGATGCCCGATTACCGATTCCCCATGCCCTGTTTGGCCGATTCCCGATGCCCGATGCCCAATATAAATTAGGGTTCCAGACTTATCATCTGGAACCCTAGATTTATTAAGCTTTTTTAGCAGTGGGCGGGGAGAGAATCGAACTCTCATACCTTTCGGTGTCAGATTTTGAGTCTGATGCGTCTACCAATTTCGCCACCCGCCCTTTTTCGTTTCACCATCATAACACACCGATCGATTTCCTGCAAGCAAAGATTCATAATCTTTTGAACTTGCCCAACGATCGATCTCTCTGGCGCGCAATACTGGTACAGGATGGGACAACTGAGCCGTCTGAGCTTGTTTGAGCATATCTCCGAGTTGAGTGCTGCTGAGGTCGTCGTAGGCCCGCGCCTGCGCCAAAAACGCATCTACATTCAGTTTGGGAGCTAAAGTCGGCGAACCTCCGGCCAGTTTCATCAACAGTGATGCTACCACTTTTGGGTCTTGGGTGGCGAGCAAGGCGGCGCGATCGCACGTAAATTCCGCACACCGCAACCATTCCAACATTTGCGCCTGCAAACCCTGCGCGAGCACGGCTCCCACAGGCGAAATTTGGCCGGCGGCCAACACAATTAAATTAGCCAGAGTCAGGTAAACTCCGTGTTCGCACTTCAAATGCCCCAACTCGTGAGCAATTACTGCCTTAACTTCCTCATCTGTGAGCAAATCAATCAGAGAAGTGTGCATCACCACAAAAGGCTGTTTTCCCCGCATCGCAAAGGTGTAAGCATTCGGCATCGGATGCTGGCGGACATAAAGCTGCGGCGGTTCCAAATCCAGAGTTTTGCAGGCATCCAACAACAATTGATGCAGGTGGGGCAATTGATTTTCCCCGACTTGGACGCTGGAAGCCAGATTTTCCAGCATGAAAAACTGTTCGCCCAGTTGTCCCAGCAACTGCCGCACCATCAAATCCAGGCCGGGCAGTTGTTTGAGAGTGCTGGTAGCTTCCAAGTCTAGCGGGTGGCGAAACTGGTCTGCTTTCAAACCGATGAGCGGTATGTTCGACATTTTAATCCTGAATCATTAGTCAATAGTCATTTGTCATTAGTCATTGGTCATTGGAAAGTGGGAATTGGCAATTGGGAAGCGGGAATTGAAAAAGGTTGAATTATTTTTCTTTCTTCTTCCTTCTTCCTAATGACTAATGACTGCTGACTAATGACTCATGACTAATTAACAGTTTAAACCCGATCGCACGGGATTGACAGGAGCCTCAGCAGTCGCCGGGTCTGTACCCTCTTTGACCCGTCGCAACTTAGCTCCCAATTTTTGCAGTTTCACCTCTAACTGCTCATAGCCGCGGTCTAAGTGCTGCAAGCTACTGATGGTGGTGACACCATCGGCTGCAAGTCCCGCTAACACTAACGCCGCCGAAGCCCGCAAATCTGTTGCCACTACCGGCGCACCCGACAGCCGCGACACTCCGCGCACAATCGCTACATTGCCTTTCAGGCGAATGTCGGCGCCCATGCGGTTGAGTTCTGCTACGTGGCGCAAGCGATTCTCAAACACGGTTTCTTTGATCAAGCTGTCTCCTTCGCTCAGCGTCAGCAAAGCCATAAACTGAGCTTGCATATCTGTGGGGAAACCAGGGTAAGGCAGAGTTTCGATGTCTGTGGCCGAGTGAGTTTTGCCGGGAACTATCCGCAAAATGTCGGGGGATTCTGCAATAATTTTCGCCCCAATAGTCTTCAATTTGGCAATGACTGCGGTCAGGTGGTCGGGAATTACTGGCGACAAACTGATTTCCGAGTGAGTGATGGCTCCGGCTACTAAAAATGTTCCGGCTTCAATGCGATCGGGAATAATTGAATAGTCTACCGCGTGCAGCTTGGGAACTCCCGAAATGACGATCGTATTCGTGCCAGCGCCTTGAATTTTTGCTCCCATAGCGCGGCAGAAATTCGCCAAATCTGCGACTTCCGGCTCTTGAGCCGCATTTTCAATCACGGTTTCTCCTTCCGCCAGAGTCGCCGCCATCATCAAAGTTTCAGTTGCGCCGACGCTGGGGTAGTCCAAATAAATTTTGGCTCCTTTCAGGCGGCGGTTCGGCCCTTTGACGTAAGCGTGAACCGTGCCGTGGTCGATGTGGACTTCGGCACCGAGGGCTTGCAAACCGCGAACGTGGAGTTCAACGGGTCGGGCACCGATGGCGCACCCACCGGGCAAGGGCACTTTGGCAAATCCCAAACGCGCTAGCAGCGGGCCGATGATGAAGAAGCTCGCCCGCAGTTGGCTGACTAATTCGTAGGGGGCTTGAGCGTCTATGAGGTTGCTGGCGTTGATGTCTAAAACGTCCCCGTTCTGCTGTAAGTTGACTCCTACAGCCGAGAGAATTTGCCCCATGCGGGCGACATCGACTAGACCGGGAACGTTGCGGAGACGGCAATCTTCTGGACATAGCAGGGCTCCTGCCATGACGACTAACGCGGAGTTTTTGGCGCCGCTGATTTTGATATGTCCTTTAAGGGGCTGGCGACCCCAAATTTGCAATACTTGTTGGTCGCTTTCAGGTGAAGCTGGCAGGTTAGACGAGTTCTGAGCTGGTGTAATGGGTTTGCCCTCCATAATTCGCTTCGTTACTTTATACATTATTAATTTTGGTTCGATTTTACCGGAAAGTTTTTATATGTCTAGGGGGAACATGAGGAATTCCCACAATTATATTTGCTGGAATTCACTAGGGGCAAGGCTTTCAGGTTTAATTGCACAAATAATTTCGATCGAGTCTCATGGAGTTATCTGTATCAAAATTTACGTTCATTTGTAGCGGTAGCTCTGGTCGCAGATGTTGTACTTTTGTCAACTATCTTTTGAAGTAAAAGCTGACTTTGTTGTTGACAAAGGTGTAAGATATCGGTTTGCTCGACAATGCCCGAAAGTTAACACATTGTCGATCGCCCCATTGCCTGTGCTACCCTGTGACAACAACCTAGAGCCAAAGCTACTCCTAGCATATGGTTCACATTAAACGGATCGAACTGACTAACTTTAAATCTTTTGGTGGCACGACGGCCATTCCCGTGCTGCCCGGTTTTACTGTGGTTTCCGGGCCCAACGGTTCTGGGAAGTCCAATATCCTCGACGCTTTGCTGTTTTGTCTCGGACTTTCGAGTTCTAAGGGAATGCGGGCTGAACGTTTGCCGGATTTGGTGAACAGCGCCCAAAACAAACGCGGTACGATCGAAGCTAGCGTGACTGCGACTTTTGCCCTGGAAGATGTGGGAGAGGAATGGTTCGCGCGGGATGAAGATGAGGAGGAAAATGCAGCAGATGAGTTATCTGTGGAAGCAGAGGAAGTCGAAGCGATAGAAACTGCCGAAACTCAAGACAACAACGGACAATCATCTGCCAATCGAAAATCCAAAATCGAAAATCGAAAATCGGAAGAGTTATCTGTTGAAGCAGAGGAAGTCGAAGGGATAGAAACTGCCGAAACTCAAGACAACAACGGACAATCATCTTCTGTCAATCAAGAATCGCCTCTCTCTGTTGCAGAAGCCGAAGGGATAGAAATTACCGAAACTCCAGACAACAACGGCCAATCACCTGCTGTCAATCGAAAATCCAAAATCCAAAATCCAAAATCGGATGAGTTGTCTGTTGAAGACGTAGAAGAAATAGAAATAGCAGCAACTCAAGACAACCACGGACAACTACTCGCTACCAATCGAAAATCGAAAATCGAAAATCGAAAATCGGATGAGTGGAGTGTGACGCGCAAACTTCGGGTAACTCGCCAAGGTACTTACACTTCAACTTATTACATTAACGGTCAACCTTGCACGCTGACTCAACTTCACGAACAACTCAACCGCTTGCGAATTTATCCCGAAGGCTATAACGTCGTGCTGCAAGGAGACGTTACCAGCATTATTTCGATGAATTCTAAGGAACGCAGAGAAATCATTGACGAATTAGCTGGTGTGGCTCAGTTCGATCGCAAAATTTCTTTAGCTAGGCAGAAGTTGGATGAAGTTAAGGAGGTGGAAGAACGCAGCCGGATTGTTGAAAAAGAGCTGATGTCTCAGCGCGATAGACTTGCTTCAGATCGCACAAAAGCGGAAAAATATCAAAAATTGCGGGCGGAATTTCAAGAAAAGTCGCAATGGGAAATTGTGCTGAAATTCCGCCAATTGCAGCAGCAAGAATGGAAGCTGCGAGAACAAATCGAAACGGGCGATCGCACTTCTGCATCTCTCACCGAACAACTGCAAGCAATTAGCACCCAAATTCAAGCAGCAACCGCCGAACTTGACGCGCTGAATGCCCGTGTTAAAGCTTTGGGAGAGTCGGAATTGTTGGCTTTACAAGCGACGATTGCCACTCAGGAAGCGGAAAGGCGGCAACTGCAAAACCGCAAACAGGATTTGGAAAAAACTGCTGGGCAAATGGCTGCTAATATAGCACAAACCGAGGAAGAAGTTCGGCAATTCCGGCAAAGTTTGGAGCAAATTGAGATAGAAATATCTTATGTTAAGTCTCAAACAGGAACTTTGCAGGAACAGCGGGACGCAGCCCAGCAAAGTTTAGATGAAAATCGGGAAGTTGCAAATGCGATCGCCTCGACGGCCGAAGTTTGGGTACAGCAGCAAACGGAACTGCACCGCCAAATCGAAACAATTCAACAAACTTTGGAACCGCAGCGTACAGAACAAGCTACTATCGGCGAAAGAGCCGATCGCCTGCAAAGTCAAATTCAAGAACAAAACCAATCGCTGCAAGTATTGGAACAGGAAATTGCAGCGAAAAAAGAGCAGCAATCTCGCCTTGTGGAAACCAAAGGCGTTGCATCTTTGCAAGTAGAATCGCTAAATCAGATTTTATTCGAAGCCGAACAAGAATTGCAACTGCAACAGGAAACTCAAACTCGTTTGTTGGAAGAACAGCGGGAAAGACAGCGCAAATTAGACAAACTAGAAGTGCAGTTTCAAGCACTGCAAGAAGCGACGGGAACGTTTACTGCAAAAATTGTCGCCCAAAGCGGAATTGGCGGAGTTTGTGGCTTGGTGGCGCAACTGGGCAGGGTGGAACCGCGCTATCAGTTGGCGCTGGAAATTGCGGCGGGCGGGCGCATGGGAAATATGGTGGTGGAAGATGACAGCGTGGCTGCTGCTGCGATCGAATTGTTGAAACAAAAACGGGCGGGAAGGATGACGTTTTTGCCTCTGAATAAGATTAGAGGCGGCAGGTATTCGGTGAATGAAAATTTGCGGCGCGCGGCTGGGTTTGTGGATGCGGCTGTTAATTTGATTGATTGCGATTCGCGGTATCAGGAAATTTTTGCTTACGTTTTTGGCAGTACGGTTGTGTTTAGCAACCTCAGTGATGCCCGCCGCTATTTGGGACAGTACCGGATTGTCACTTTGGACGGGGAAATTTTGGAAACTAGCGGGGCGATGACTGGGGGAAGTTCTACTAATAGATCTACTTTGCATTTTGGCACGGTTGAGGCTAGTGAGGCTGCTAGTGAAGCGCGGACGATCGCGTCTTTGCAAGAAAGGTTGGAGGAAATTGAGCGGATTTTGGAACGGTGCAAAATTGCGATCGATCGCGCTTCTGTTGCAGTCAAAACTCGCAGCCAAGAATTGATGGAAGCGAAACAAAATTTACGCGAACATCAGTTGCGCTTGGAACAGTTGGATTCAGAAATTAAGAATTTGCAAGCGCAACAGGAACAAGTGCGATCGCAAATTGCGAAAAATACACAGGAATTAACTAATTCGCGATCGAGATTGCAGTCGCTGGAACGAGAATTGCCCGCACAGGAAACTCAATTGCAGCAGTACCGCCAAACTTTGGCGCAGTTGGAAGAGTCGAACAGCCACAGCGAATGGCAGCAAATGCAATCGAGTTTGCGCGCTCTAGAAGCGCAGCTCCAAGAGCGAGAATTGGCTCTGAGAACCGTCCAGCAGCGCCTTGTAGACTTGGAAAATCAATTCGGGCGTTTGGAAGAGAAAATTAAGGAAGGCAGCGAGAAATTGCAGGAATGGCAAGTGCAGCAAAACGCGGGGGCGGATGCGCTCGATCGCATTGTTTCGCAGCAGTTAGAACTCGATGGACAAATTGCCACAGCTAAGGCGGCTTTGGGGGAAATTGAGGAAAAATTGGGCGTGCAGAAGGGAGAGCGCGATCGGGCGGAATCTCAACTGCGAGAACAGCATTTAGCCAAACAGCAGTTACAATGGCAGTTGCAAAAACTCCACGAAACCCAGCAAGAACGCCGGGAACAATTGGCTGCCATCCGCACTCTATTGGAAACGCAGCGGGCGGAAATGCCCGACCCCGTGCCGTCGATTCCTGAAAATGTCGAGAAAGCCAATTTGACGGAATTGCAGCAGGAAGTAAAGGCGATCGCCAAACGCATTCAAGCTTTAGAACCAGTCAATATGCTAGCCTTGGAAGAGTACAACCGCACTCAAGAACGCCTTCAAGAATTAAGTCAAAAATTGACGACATTGGAAGGAGAACGCACTGAACTGCTGTTGAGAATCGAAAATTTTACCACACTCAGGCGGCGCGCTTTTAAAGAAGCTTTCGACGCGGTTAACGAGAACTTCCAGACTATCTTTGCGGAACTTTCCGAAGGCGATGGCTATCTCCAGCTAGATGACCAGGAAGACCCCTTCAGCAGTGGCTTGAATTTGGTGGCTCACCCGAAGGGCAAACCCGTACAGAGGCTGGCTTCCATGTCTGGAGGCGAAAAATCATTGACGGCGCTGAGTTTTATTTTTGCGCTGCAACGCTACCGCCCGTCTACGTTCTACGCTTTTGATGAAGTGGATATGTTTCTGGATGGGGCAAATGTGGAGCGATTAGCTAGAATGATAAAACGACAGTCTGAACAAGCCCAGTTTATTGTTGTGAGTTTGCGGCGACCTATGATTCAATCGGCTGAGCGTACAATTGGTGTTACTCAAGCACGGGGAGCTTATACTCAAGTCATAGGACTGAAGTTGTAGTCCCGGAGTGTCGGTTGATGATCGTGTTGAGTGATATATGTACTTATTGACACTCCTCGACCTGAAGGTACGAGGATTCTTGGCTCACCGAGACCACTTAAACTAGATTCCTTGAAGTCTCTAGCCCAGAGGTGGGACTCTCCCCAAGAGTTAATTCGGGTATGCCCTACCCTATTTGCTTTTAGGCAAGTCCTGTTTCAGTTTGAAGCAAATTCGCTTCAAATGCTGTTTGTCTAGCTCCTCTGAATCTTTTACCTACTGCGAGGTGGAGTCTAGAAAAATGCAGTAGAACCGCTTAGATTCAATTTTCAAGGTTCAGCGCTTTGTCTTTTGACAGCTAGGTTTTTAGAGTGGTTGATTACCTTTCCACTACTACAAGCATACAGCAAAGCCGTGCTAGAAGCACGGGGGTTTTAGGCCCATTTTTATGATAAATCAGGACTAAACTTAGAATGACATCAGAACAAATTTGCCAACGCTCAGATATTCTCGGCACTCAAGTCATCACCCGCGACAGAGGTAAACGCTTGGGTGTAGTCAGTCAATTGTGGGTGGACATTGACCGGCGGGAAGTTGTGGCGATCGGTCTGCGAGATAATATATTTGCGGTCGCTGGAATGCCGAGGTTTATGTTCCTCAGCAATGTCAGCGAAATCGGCGACGTGCTGTTGGTGGAAGATGAGAGCGCGATCGAAGATGATGTTGATGTTGAAGTCTACAGCATTTTGATTAACAGCGAAGTTATTACCGAAACTGGCGAACTTTTAGGTAGGGTACGGGGCTTTAGGTTCGACCCCGAAGACGGTAAGTTAGTTTCTATAATTATCGCTTCCCTGGGAATCCCCCAAATCCCCGACCAAGTTCTCAGCACTTACGAGTTGGGGATTGAAGAAATTGTCAGCAGCGGCCCGAATCGCTTGATTGTGTTTGAAGGTTCCGAGGAAAGGCTCAGGCAGCTTAGTGTGGGTTTGCTGGAGCGCGTTGGTTTGGGCCAAGCACCTTGGGAACGAGAAGAGGACGAGGCAGGTTATTATCCGAAACCCGTGGCTACGGGAAATCAATTGGGCCCTGGCGTGCGGATACCTGCACCGGAAATGCGGAGCCGGGTAGCTGCGCCTGCGGTGGAGGAAGTTCCTTGGGATGAGGATTTAGAGTGGAATCGGTCTGCGGTTCGCCAGCCGCCGATGCGCGCGGTGCAGGTACAGCAGCAGCCAATCGACGATTACGAGGATTACGAAGAGGATAATTGGGGCGGCGAGGAGGACGATTACGAGGAGGAAGAGTACGAGGAAAAGCCGCAGTACACTCGCCCTGAGATTTCTCGCCCGAAGCAGCCGGTGGTGCAGTACGAGTACGAGGATGATGTGGAGGCTGATGCTTGGGCTGACGATGAGGCACCGAAGCCTTACCAGGCTCCTCGGGTGAATATCCCTGAGAAGACTAAGACTCCTGAGTACGAGGAGGAGCCTGGTTATTAGGAATTAATCAATTAGCTCAAACCAATATTTTGCACTCTTCTTAAGAACGGGCAACATGCCCGTTCCACAATCAAGTTTATTTTTTGTGGAACGGGCTTCTAGCCCGTTGCTGATATTGGTGC